>MEVH01000018.1 GCA_001772665.1 candidate division WWE3 bacterium RIFCSPLOWO2_01_FULL_39_13 | reverse complement strand
TTAAGAAAAAGTGCACAATTTTATATTATATTTAGGGAGGAATCTGCACAGTTTTATTTTATACTTGACAGCATTAACGAATCATTTTTCGATTCGGGGAGTTTATCAAAGAAAATATACCAAATATGCGACATCAAAATTTCATGTGCAGTAATTCGAGTTTGTCCATCCGGTTCCTCAAAAGCACTTCGCACAACTGTGTCTCCTCTATTTGTACTAATTCCAGGATGAAAAAGACTAACGACCACATCATAAACATCGTGATCCCACTTTCTCCCAGTAATTTTCTCAACTTCAGTTGAAAATCTATTATTTATTTTATCCCATTCTGCCTGGTATTTTGGGATAATGCTATCGATATGCTTCTCATTTTTCGAATACTTTCTTTTGGCTAGCCCCTCTAAAAAATCTTTTATATCCTTATAGTGCTCAACACCATAAATTTTTCTTAAGTTTTCCTTACTTATCCCCATGCTTTTAGCACGATTCTCCACACCAGAGGGATCTTCCTGACTAAGCATGATCCAAATCATATAAGTATCGTATTCAAAATCCTTAATGTAGCTCACCTTCATGTTTCTAGTATACTATGCAGAAAACAATACCTTATAGTTGTGTACAAAACATTTTATATCAAATAAACTCATTTATTCTTAAGAAATTAAGGGTTTCCTTAGCCATTTGTGCTCCTTTAATCCGACGCATAATCTCCTTGCTTTGAGAATAGGATAAAATGTTAAGACTTCCTTCCCAGAGAATTTTCTTATCAATAATTGCCAGTTTCCGGTGGTGATTTCCTTTCAGCAGAATTACGTTTATACCCATTTCATCAGCATAGAGTATTTCATTTGTTGCCTGATAGCGGAAATGCTCGTCATATTCAGACGGATCTTTGGTGATAATATGAATTTTAACCTGTCGGGCAAGCAATTCTCTGAATATAGGATACAATACTTCCATTCGGGAAGAAGTGATAAAAGGAGATTCGATAATAACCTCCTTTTCAGATCGCTGTAAATCTCTGGTAAATGCTTGATAAAACGTATGCTCATCGTATAAAATAGATGTTGTTATCGCTTGGGCACTTTGGGGACGTTTGAACCAGATCATTGCTTTTCCTCCTTTCTGAAGTGGGAAATAGCAATGAGAAGTGCAGTCTTTTCTTTATGGTCTATTTTAGAGGTAAGATAGGTTCGAACATCGTCCCAGATGGTGCACCAAAATAATTACTGTTTCTGATAGCAAAGATGATTAAAATATTTAAATATATACTTTTTTCCAGTATACCAATTATCCTTTTGGTTACGTTTATTGTTTTAGGCTACATTTTACCTCCCAAGTTAATTTCAGACGGAGCGGAGCAATTCAATAATGAAGAATGGAAATTTGCCAAATATGCACTAAATGAGTCAGGCTTGATGTTAGGAGGCTCACTCGAACCCCTTTTTATCACCGCCTACAAAGTGACAACGGTTAAAAAGATATCAAATGAGCCAAGAAAGTGCGGGCTTTGGCCTTCAGGAGAGGAAGATGCCTACATCTATGGAGACTATCAAGCAACTGTAAGGTTGTATTCATATTATGGGATTCCATACGGAGAATTGGCTATAAAATGTCAAGGAGAGGGCTCAATGAAAAGATTTTATATCGTATACTAGGGACATTTTCCATAGTAAAATAACATCGTATAGTGACATGCCGAGATGGCATCATGAGCATAGCGAATGCGCCATCGAGGAAGAATGTGCCGAGATGGCGGAACTGGCAGACGCGCATGGTTCAGGACTATGTCTCCCTAACCGGAGGTGGAGGTTCGACTCCTCTTCTCGGCACCAATTCAAAGCTCCATCAATTTTTTAGGTCAGGATGTATTCTCGATCAAGTGAAATCAGGCCAAACCGATAAAGCAAAAGAAGAAATATTAAAAGTCTATAAACTTAAGAGAAAATAAATTATGCTTACACAGATTTACAAAGTAAAAGGAATGCATTGCGCTTCGTGTGCTTCAATCATAGAGAAGACACTTAAGAAAATCGAAGGCGTTCATTCTATCGAAGTTAATTACGGTACTGAAAAGGCGAAAATTTCTTTCGACACGGCGAAAATAAATCCCAGAGGCCTTTCTAAGGAGATAGAGCCATTAGGCTATTCGCTCGAAATTCCAGAAAATCATCTAAATTACGAACAGACAAGTGAAGAAATGAACATGTCTCCCGGGGAACACGCAGCTCATACCGGAATCAGTCAATCAAAACAGGAAAAGTTAGCTGAGGTTGCTGAGATGAAAAGCAAAGTAATGTCAGTTGTCCCGCTCGCCATTTTCAGCATTATCGTTATGAGCTGGGATATTCTAGCTCGGGTTGGAGCTGCCCCAGAGATGTCCCCGACAATCTATGAATTTATCCATCACCTTCTACCGATCTTCGCAACTTATACATTATTTGTAGTTGGCAAACCTTATCTTTTAGGTTTATTTCGCTTTTTACGCTATGGCAATGCCAATATGGATACCCTGATTGGTATTGGCACCCTGGCAGCGTTTCTTTACAGCTTTACCCTTACAGCATTTGAAGAACCCCTCCGCCAGTTCGTAAATGTCAAAAATACTTACTATGATGTTGTCATTGTGGTTATTACATTTATTACGCTTGGTAAATTTCTAGAAGCAAGAGCAAAAATAAAAACGGGTGATGCAATAGAGAAACTTCTTAATCTTCAGGCTAAAACCGCGATAATCATACGAAACGGAAAAGAATTTGCAGTGGCAATAAATGAAGTTGTTCACGGCGACAGTATCGTAGTAAAGCCTGGATCCCGCATTCCAGTCGATGGGATTGTAACTGAAGGCTCATCTTTCGTAGACGAATCAATGATTACCGGAGAACCAATGCCTGTAGAGAAAAAGACTGGCGACACTGTCGCAGCAGGAACAATTAATACAACAGGTTCATTCGTATTCAAAGCTACAAAAGTAGGTTCAGAAACGCTTCTTGCCCACATTATAAAAATGGTCGAAGATGCACAGGGCAGCCGTGCTCCAATCCAAACTTTAGCTGATAAAATTTCAGCCGTATTTGTACCAATCGTCATCGTTATCTCATTTGTTTCGCTTAGTGCATGGCTATTAATCGGAACCGAAACATTAGGTTTTTCCCAGGCGCTTTCCTATGGACTGGTATCTTTCGTCAGCATTCTTGTTATTGCCTGTCCATGTGCATTGGGACTTGCAACTCCAACTGCTATCATTGTTGGTGTCGGTAAAGGAGCAAGGGAAGGCATACTTATCAAAGACGCCGCAACTCTTGAAAAACTTTACAAAGTTAACACCGTTGTTGTTGACAAAACAGGCACTATCACAAAAGGCAGGCCTGAACTAGCCGATATCAAAAATATGTCGGAGCTGCCGGACGAGAAAATTATCTCGATTCTAGCCACACTTGAGAGTAAATCAGAACACCCAGTTGCATATGCTATCTTAGAATACGCTAAGAAACGAAACATTTCCAAACAGGCTTCTTCAAATTTCGAGATTATTAAAGGCAAGGGCGTTAGGGGGGAAATAGAGCATACCCAATACTTTGCCGGAAACACTAAATTAATCTCAGATCTCGGATTATCAATAGATTCAAAGGAGATCGAAGCCGAGGCGGCACAAGGAAAAACCCCTATTGTGCTTGCAACTAAAGAAGAAATCATTGGAATATTTATGGTTTCTGATGAGATAAAACCTGAATCTGTTGAAGCAGTGAAAAATCTAAACAAGCTTGGAATCAAAACAGTCATGCTAACCGGAGATCACAAAAACACAGCACAAGCAATTGCAAAAGCAGTTGGAATTGCAGATTTTTCGGCTGAAATTCTTCCGGGTGACAAACTTAATAAGATAATAGAATTGCAAAATCACGGAGATATCGTAGCGATGGCAGGCGACGGCATAAATGACGCACCAGCTCTCGCCCAATATGAACACTATCAAGCAAAATCTTTTCTGGGCATTCATATATAACATTATCGGTATACCACTTGCTGCAGGAGTATTCTATCCAGTTTTTGGTTTGCTTTTAAACCCAGTTTTTGCAGGACTTGCAATGGCATTCTCGAGTATATCTGTAGTTAGCAATTCACTTCGCCTTAAAGCTAAAAAAATATGAGAACTTACAAATTCCATGTCCATGGTATGCACTGCAACTCATGCGTAATACTTACTGAAAGTGAGCTCAATGGAATCCCCGAAGTACACACAGCCAAATCCTCACTTTCAACTTACAGCGTTGAAGTAACAGGAGATTTCGGTGACAAGGAGGCAAATCATATCGCCAGAGATTTAAGTGAAGTATTGAAACCACATGGTTATTCTCTTGCTCTTGAAAAACAAAAACATTCAGCAAAGTGGTCTGATTTTAAAATTGCCGTACCTATCGCAGTAGGATTTGTTGTATTATTTATTGCCTTGCAAAAACTTGGCATTGTAAATTTGGTGACAACTTCGAAAGTCGGCTACGGTACAGCATTTGTTATTGGCATCATTGCTTCTGTCTCCACATGCATGGCAGTTGTCGGCGGACTTGTGCTGTCAATTTCGGCTAACTATGCCAAAGAGGGCAATAAGAAACGTCCTCAAATTTTATTCCATATTGGGCGTTTGGTGTCATTTTTCATTTTGGGAGGTACAATCGGTATTCTCGGCTCTGCGTTTCAACTCGGAACAACGGGGACGCTTATTCTTGGTGTAATACTTTCTGTAGTTCTTCTAATCCTTGGAATAAACCTGCTTGATGTGTTCCAATGGGCGAATAAGCTTCAGCCTACAATTCCAAGCTTTATCGGAAAACAGGTTCATGGACTTAAGAGTATTAATCACACTCTCACGCCACTTCTGGTTGGTACTGCCACATTCTTTTTGCCATGCGGTTTTACCCAGTCGATGCAAATTTATAGTTTGACCACAGGACATTTTCTAACTGGGGCATTTATAATGCTCTCATTCGCTTTTGGGACCCTTCCTGTACTTGGACTTCTTAGTTTCAGCTCGCTTTGTATTCATAAGAAGGCTCAGTCTGGAGTGTTTTTCAAGGCAATTGGATTGATTGTAATTTTCTTTGGTGTTTTTAATTTAATTAATGCTTTAGCAGCCGGCGGTTTCATTTCGCCATTTTTCAGCTTCTAAATACATTCTGATCAAATACAATGACAACAAAAACTACAGCAATATCAATAGCAATCGCCACAGTTCTTATTGGAGGTGCGATAATGCTTACCGGAGAAAATAGTAATCCCAATAATACAGGCAGTACAGATAATTCAAATTCTCAATCATCAGATAATGTAAGTATGGCTGACGGAAAGCAGGTTATTACTATTAGAGCAAAAGGCGGATACTCTCCAGAAGCAACAATCGCAAAATCCGGTCTGCCTACTATTATCAAAATAGAAACACAGGGTACCTTCGACTGTTCGTCTGCATTAATAATTCCAAGTCTAGGATATCGCAGCAACCTTCCGCCATCAGGTGAAACAATAATTGATGTACCATCACAAAAAGAAGGATCAACACTAAAAGGACTATGCTCAATGGGAATGTATAACTTTCAAATCCGCTTTAACTAACTACACAGAGACCGTCTTAAATCAATTAAAAATCCTCCTGAAACAGGTTTCATTAAATCAAGTAAAATCCTTCTGAAC
>MEVH01000017.1 GCA_001772665.1 candidate division WWE3 bacterium RIFCSPLOWO2_01_FULL_39_13 | reverse complement strand
GCGGCCGTTTACAGATCCGGCAACCAAAAGGCCCCTGTTAAACCAAAATACGTAAACGATTAAGGCAATAATTAAAACTGCTATTATGCTAGCAAGATACCAAGCCAGATTTTTCTTAGACTCCTTACGCAGATTTTCCAGCCATTTCCTCACGTCTAATGCCAGTTTAGCACCTTGAGACTTTTTAGTTGGGTTTATGGACGGTTTTTTGGTAGTACTTCTTGTTCTTTTTGCTAATGCCATAAAATTTTAGGGAGGCTTGATAATATTATAAGTTACAAAAATTAATTAGCAAGGGGCAAATATTTAAAAAAACTTGCAGGCAAATATTCCAATAAGATAAAATTACCTAGTCTAGCTTAAGCTAGGTTTTTAATCTTCAATAGTTTTTGGGGTTACTTACAAAGTTGCTATAATAAAAGGGATGAAAAAAGGATATAAAGACAATATTGAGAAAGCAACACTTGAAAACCGGGATTTCCGAAAAGTGGTCTATACGGCGAAGCATTGCCAGATAGTGTTGATGTCACTTGCACCAGGTGTAGAAATCGGCGAAGAAGTCCATGTTGATGGGGATCAATTCTTTCGTTTTGAAAAAGGCGAAGGGGAAGTGATCATCAATGAGACAGAGTATCAGGTCAGTGATGGTGACAGCGTAGTCGTCCCCGCCGGCGCAAAGCACAATGTCATCAATACATTGGCTACAGAAGCGCTTAAGCTCTACACCATATATGCTCCTCCACACCACAAAGATAAAATTATACGAGCCACACGAGAGGAAGCTGAAGCTCAAGAAGCCTCCTTCGATGGTTCTACGACAGAATAGCAAACTGCTATAAACTCAAGAACACTATTCGCTTTCCAGTTTCAATACCCTAAGTACACAATCTTCGGTCTTACGTCTATTTATGGTAAAATCAGCCTACGCAATTAAGTATAGTTAATTATGGTTAAGATAAATGATTTAAACCTCAAAAATTGGAAAGAGTACAAAGATTTGTGGACAGATAGTTTATGGATTATCCCAGAGAGGGAAAAATCCCACGGCCATATAGGAGACTACCACGGTAATTTCGTACCTCAAATACCCAATCAATTAATGAGTAGGTTCACTAGAAAGGGCGATGTAGTTTTGGATGCTTTCTTAGGAAGCGGAACGACTTTAATAGAGTGTAAGCAATTGGACAGAAATGGTATAGGAATAGAACTTTTAGAAAACATCGCTTCTCTAGCCAAAAAGAGGATAGGCCAAGAATCTCTATTCAACGATAAAGAAATATTTTTAGAAGTTTTAGTGGCAGATAGCACAAAAAAAGAAGCTAAAGAAGAAGCTGTAGATATTTTAAAGACTCATAACAAGCAAAGCGTTCAACTGATTATTCTACACCCTCCCTACCACGATATTATTAAATTCAGCAAGAGGAGGGAAGACCTAAGCAATGCTAAATCAGTGGAAGATTTTTTGAGACTTTTTGGTGATGTTGTATCAAACTTTCTAGAGCTATTAGAAAACGAGCGCCATTTGGCTGTTGTTATAGGAGACAAATATACCAATTCTGAATGGGTACCACTTGGGTTTCTAGTAATGCAGGAAACTCTGAAGAGAGCAAATGGAGATCTAAAGCTTAAAAGTATATTGGTTAAGAATATGGTTAATAATCGAGCTAAGAGAAATCTAGAAAACCTTTGGCACTATCGTGCCCTGGTCGGGGGTTTTTATATTTTTAAACACGAATACATCCTACTCTTTCAAAAAAAATGACGACACACGTTTTTATAGTTGATCCAACGACGTTTAAGATCCACTTGGAATATCTCTTTGCTGGAACAGGAGCGCAGGATAACAACGTTGATTTCAACAGTAATTCAAAAACATCATTGCACCCAACAACGGAGAATATGCTCATTGGCATGATTGCCGATGGGAGTAGAGTTAGGCGTGGTGATCAAGTTATTTTCTATTTACAACAGGATTTTGCAAAGAAAATTTTTGAGGGCAAGTTTTATGGAATTTTCAAGGCACCTGGGGATTGGTCCTTTTTGGATAATAACGATCACCAGCAACATCTCAAAAACGAGCTAGAAAAATCACTAACATTTAGGACACTCATCGAGCCATACAAAGTTTATGGAGAGGGCGTAACGGAATGGGAAGCGTTGGACGAAATTAAGAATATGACCTCGCCCAACCAGATGCTGTGGAGTTTGATTTATCGGAAACTCAAAGGCAATCGCGGTAATACAATGATAACGATTTACGAAGCGGAGCGCTTGATCCAACTCATCAGAAACAAAAACAACAGAACCGAATTAAATTGCCAAAATAAATTGCTTTCATTCGATGCAACAACGCAGAAAATCGTTTGTGTGAACGAACAACGGCGGATTTATGTGGGGCGTAAAGAGGAAATTAACCTATTACCTCGTCTTGTTGCAAAATTCCGCGCGAATAAATCTTTTGAAGCGCATTTACAAGCATATATAGTTAGAAATCTCGGTAAAGGCACAAATACAAGTTTAGATCAAACAATAATCGGCGATGCACAAATAGAGTGGCTCGGCAATGAAGTATCGTGTGGGGTTGGTATGCAGAGAATAGATGTTATGCCGTCTGTAGTGCAGGACGATCAACGGGTGCTTATTCCGATTGAGTTGAAAGCGGTAGAAGCAAACGAAAAAAATATTATCCAAATTCAAAGATATGTTGATTGGATAGAACAATATTACATTCCAAACCGACAAAGTGATATTAAGCCAGTATTGATGGCGAAAAAAACTGCGAACAAGACAACGAACAACTACCATATGTTGGTTGATAGCTTGAACCGATTCAACCAAAAAAACAGTAACCGATGTGCCCGTTTACAATTTGTTGGGATCGAAATTGGTAAAGACGGCTTAATTTTCGAGGAGGTTCCATATTAAAACTGAGACACGAAAAAACTTTTAAAGAAACACAATCTCCAAAAACCAGAAAAAATAGAATGCAGATGTACCTATTAGTTTATAAGTTATACGGCCTAACGCCAGAAGAAATTAAAATTGTTTAGGGAAGAAAATATGAATTTAATTGACCTAATAGGTTCTGCATGGAAATTAATAAATATTTTTCATAATACTCGTGTAAGTATTTTATCCGAAAGTTGGGCAAGAATGGTTCAGCGATTGGCTAACGATTTTACGGTATTAGAACATGATATTAAAACAAATAAGAAATATGGAGGAAGTAAAGATGTCCAAGAGGTGGCAACTAGATTGGGTGATATGAATAGGGAAACACACACCTTATGGTTAGAGATGAAAAATAACCTGGGTATCAAGGAAGACAAGTAGGCTTTATCCAGAAATTGAAAAGAATTTAATGTGAAGCAAGTATTAATCGTTTTAGACAGTGCTGGCGGAGGCAAAAAAACAAAGTATGGTTCTTACATATGTTTTTGGGCTGCCTTTATCTACGATCCAAAAATTAATTCTACAGAAACTGCAAAAAAATTAAATGAGGTAGACAGATACGAGGTAGATATACTTCATAAAGGTATAAAACCAAATTCAATAAGGAGCGGGGCTACCTATTTAAGTTATGAAGACCAAATAAAATTTTCTACGATGGTATTATAAGAGGTTTAGAAAGCTGTTTTTATCTTGCTGACAATAGAGATGAGGTTATTGTTATCGGAGACTGCGAACCAGTTATTAATCAATTAAACGGCTCGAGAAACGTAAATGAGATGATGAGTTTATATAATCAGGCTAAGTTTGAGGAAAATGAATATAGAGAAAAGAAAAATTGTGCTATTCACTATAAATACGTAAAACGCGATCAATACCCGCTTTATGGGGATATTAACAAATTGGCTGGAGAGATTTTAGCGAAAGTGAGAAACGTGTTTAAAGTCATAGAAAATTAACTCTTCGATTCTGTCCTCGACAAATGATTTCATGGTAATATATAAACGTCGATACTTTACAAACGTAATACTTTGTAATACAATGTTAATAAGTAAATTAATCTGAGATGATCGGAATATTGAGCATATAGCAAGACATAACGTTGCACCGGAAGAAGTTTGTGAAAGCAGTCATTTACTTAGAAAGAATAGGAAAGATACCTACAGCATTATTGGACAAACACAGGCTGGTAGATATTTAACAATAATTTTGTCACCTAGAAGTCCCGGCAGTTTTTATCCGGTAACTGCTAGAGACTCCGATAATAAAGAAGAAAGAAAATTTAGAAACAGATAATATTAAGATGAAAATGAAAAAAATTAAAACCGTACCTAAATTTAAATCTATCCAAGAAGAAGCCAAATTTTGGGACACCCACTCTACGGAGAATTTCCCAGATTATTGGCAGGAAGTGCCTGACGTCAAGTTCTCAAAACATTTGGTTTCTGTTTACAAGACAGTATTTCCAATAAGACTTGATAAAGAAACCAAAATGGCGATTGAAAAAGTTGCGAAGAAAAAAGGAATGGGAACTTCAACAACCGCTAGGGTTTTAATTCGCGAAAGACTTTCAGAAATGAAAATTCTGTAGAAATTAGCATACGACTAAATCCCTCAGAGAACATCTTCCCGGGCACTCCAATCAAACGATCATAAAATTCCACCTTCGCCATTCTCAAATTCCTGATAACATGGGGATGAATTTTCTTGACACCGCGGTTAAACAACTATAAAATTTTATAGATATGGGTGAACACGAACATCACGAACAGTTAATCAAAGGCATAAGCAAGGAATACGAAGACATCTTTGAAGGTTCAAAACAGGGGATCTACATTTATCTTGACGATAATCACAAAGTTTGTAATCAGCAACTGGCTAAAATGCTTGGTTACGATTCTGCTGACGATTGGGTAGCTGTAACAGAAGACCTAGTTGGAATGATGGTGGCTGAGGGTAGCCAAGAAAAGCTTATTAACGCTTTCTTGAGTGCACACGATAAATCTATTGGATCCGAAGTAGAAGTGACTTGGAATAAAAAAACTGGCGGTAGCCTAGACACAAAAGTAATTTTAGTTCCAATCAGTTTTCAGGGACACATCTTTGCCTTGCATTTTGTAACCCCTTTGTAGCCTTTTCTTAACACCTTCCCCTTCTTCGACCGGCTCAGGATAAACTTAATGATCTCCACAAGTAAGTATCTTTTGATTTTTCTCAAGACTTGAAATTTAGATTTTTGAATCAGAGAAGCTGATTAGCCAGTTGATAAAAGGTAAACGATGTTTTTCTATCGACAAATCTTCCAAAGCAATACTTTTCTTTGAGGCAAAAGCAGATATTGTTTTGAAACTAGCGGTTAATTCTACGTCTAATATATGAGTATTGTGGTAAGAAATGAATTCTCTTATATTTTCTGTCATTCACTTTAAATTCTACTCCTTAACTTCAAATAAGCAATATATCAAACTGTATGTTTTCTTGACATCTTCTCCAAACAGACCTCTACCATTCTCAAGTTCCTTCCCTTACGTTACCTGGTTATTTAACTACTTGCCATATTTATGGCAAAATGGTATTCTTAAAACATGTTAGTAAAAACCACATTGCGTCTAAAAGAAAACCTCAAAAAAGCCGCTGAAAAAAGGGCTATCGATGAAGGAAAAAGCCTTCAAGATGTGTTTAATAAGGCTTTGGAAGACTACGTTTCAAGAAACCAAACACAGGCAGAAACTAAAACAGTTTCCGATCGCGAATTTGCCAAACTTCTCAAGAAAGTAAATCAACAATATGGTCCGGCTTTACGTAAGTTGGCAAAACTTTAAATAAACATTTTCAAGTGTCAAGCCAAACTTTATTTCTTACCCTGGAACAGATTCTCACTATCCACACAGATCAAATCGAAAGGTATGGTGGAAGCCATGGTCTGCGTGATTTAGGTCTTCTGGAATCCGCAGTTTATAGACCCGGGTCGACTTTTGCGGGCGAAGATCTATACTCTTCTATTTTTGATAAAGCGGCTGCTTTAGTCCACTCGTTACTTTTAAATCATCCATTTGTAGATGGAAATAAAAGAACTGCCGTGGCTTCTATGATACTGTTCCTGGAAATGAACGATCAAAACTTCATTTCTGCAGAAAAAGAAATCATTGAATTTGCTCTTTGGGTAGAAAACAAAAAACCATCGGTAGGAAAAATAGCCCAGTGGATAAAAAAGTACAGCGCTCGATTAAAGTTCTAAACTTCCGTTTGGCGGATCTTTTTGACCTTTTTGATGTTTGTTATAGTATTTATCACTATGTTTAAAAATAAACGAAACTTCAGAGCAGCTTTAGTGGCAATAATTTTAATATTGATAGGTGGGGGTATACTTTTGTTTAGGAATCAAACTGCCAGAGTAGATACTCCGCAGATTGGTCTTGGCGACACTAAAGAAACCCCGCAAAATATTCCGGTTCTCACCCAAGTAGCCGCAAACCTTACCGTTCCCTGGTCTCTCGCCTTTTTGCCAAGCGGTGACCTTTTATTTACGGAACGGCCCGGAAGAGTGCGAATAGTAGATAAAGAAGAAGGGCTTTTGCAAAAGCCTCTTTTAGAAATTGATGAAGCGGAAGAAATAGGTGAAGGGGGGCTTTTGGGTGTGGCAGTGCACCCTGATTTTGAAAAAAACGGATTTGTTTATTTTTACTACACCTACCAAGTAAGCGGTGAGAACGTATTAAACCGGGTGGTGCGGTATAAATTTGACGGGACAAACTTTTCTGATAAAGAAATATTAGTTGCTAAAATTCCCGGGGCGTCTAACCACAACGGGGGCCGTATTAAGTTTGGTCCGGACGGTTTTTTATATATTGGCACTGGGGATGCCGAGGAGCCATCGCTTGCCCAAAACAAAGCGTCTCTGGCTGGTAAGATATTGAGAGTAACCGAAGACGGAAAGAGGGCACCAGGAAACCCATTTGGAGATATGATCTATTCGTATGGTCACCGAAATGTCCAAGGACTTGCTTGGGACAGTCAGGGGAGACTTTGGGCAACCGAACATGGACCATCGGCTACTGACGAGCTAAACTTGATAAGTCCAGGGGAAAATTATGGTTGGCCTTTGATACGCGGAGATGAGGAGGAGAAAGGGATGATAAATCCAATTCTTCACAGCGGTTTGGGTAACACCTGGGCTCCTTCGGGGGGCGCCTTTTTCCGAGGATCTGTCTTCTTCACTGGTCTACGCGGACAAACTCTTTACGAGGCAGTGGTGGATGGTGATAAAGTAAGAGAGTTGAAGGAACATTTCAAAGGAGAGCTTGGTCGGATAAGAGACGTAGTGGTTGGTCCGGACGGATTTTTATACATTGCCACCAATAATACTGATGGTCGGGGAGCTCCAAAAAAGGACGATGACAAAATTCTTCGGGTAAACCCGGAGAAGTTTTAAAAACCGCTAATTTCTTGACTTCTTTTTCAAACGAACCCTTTTCAGATTATCTTGAAATGAGATAAAATCTTTCTAGATGACATACGAAGTGGGCAGTCGTTTCCCAAAACCGGGAGATAAGGTGCGGGTGATCCAGAAAAAGGACTACTCTTCTGGAAAGCTCACTGAAGGAGTGGTAAAGGAGGTACTTACCAGTCAAAAGTTTCACGCGAGAGGTCACAAAGTGAGATTAACTAGTGGAATTATTGGTAGAGTACAAGAATTTGCAGATACAGAAAATGCGCCAGAGGCTTCTTTCACGTACGAATCCGGTGAAGATACCCTAGTTTAATTCCCCACCAAATTTCTTGACACCTCATTTTGTTGACAGGTTGGCTGCTTTTTGTTATGATCCCTCAAGTCCTAAGCACCTAAAGGTGTTTTTTCGTACCTAAAACTGATACAATTGAATTTTATTAACTATGGCCAGAGAAATTGCACTAGAAAGAATCAGAAATATTGGGATAATTGCCCATATTGATGCCGGTAAAACCACGGTTACAGAGCGTATTCTTTATTATACTGGGAAAACTTACAAAATTGGCGAAGTCCACGAAGGAACAGCCGTTATGGACTGGATGGCGCAGG
>MEVH01000016.1:23207-24775 GCA_001772665.1 candidate division WWE3 bacterium RIFCSPLOWO2_01_FULL_39_13 | reverse complement strand
ATCAATGATTGCACAAAATTATTTTCTAACTACGCACATTTTAAAAGTATATTTAACAGATCCAGGAGCTTTTGTAAATTGGGCAGTGACGGAGATTGGTGATATGGGCGTGGGATACAGCAGATATTTTTTGATATTCTTGGTGGTTAAATACTTCATACTCTCTTCTTAAAACTTCTTTGGTAGCATCTTCAGAAAGCCTTAGGTGAAGTTCGTCAGTTTCTTCTAAGCGTTTAATATCTGAACTTGTGTAAATTTTTACTGGATGGACTCTGTGGTAAAAGACTCTGGTCAATTGGCCATAACCAACTCTTTTAATTAGACGGAAAAGTTGGGCATGTTTGTAGCCAGTAATTTTTCTTAAGTAATTTACCACTACCCGTTTATCCTTTTTCCTCAAATTATGGTAGTTAAATTGTTTTAAAGTTTTTTCAATGAAAGAATACCTTTCCTTTAGTGGGGTACTTTCCAAAGAAACAGCTACTCCCTGAGAGCCTTTTAAAAAGTCTTTTAGTTGTGTAATATCGACTAAACGCGAATCATCCATAGTAACTTTCATGATAGGGATTATTGTGACGGTTCGCGTTTGATTTTTAAAGGGTCTTAATTTGTCCTAATCTTTTAGTATCTTTTTTGGATTAGGTGTTGGTATCACTACAGTATCATTTAGCGTTAGGTAAGACTAAGTATCTTTTAAGTACTTTCCGCGTTCATAATGGTAATTTCAGTTAATGATTGTCCGTTAATCAGCATCTCAAGCCCCTTTATCAGCTCTATCCCCCGCTTGTTTAACGTCTGTACTATACTTTTGTTTACTGCTGTTATCTCTGCTCCTAACTGGCTTCTTGACCCTCCACTTAGCTTCCGGTTTATCACTATTGGCCTTAAATCTCTTTCGGCAAGATTGTTCGTTAAAGGCACACCTTTTATGAGTACTGCCGTTAACAAATTTTCATGTTGTGTTGCTATTCTGTTTCGTATCTTATCTGCATAACTGTCCTTCTTATACTTTCTCTTAATTATTGAATCTAATCTGCATATATATTTGTTATACTCTATTTGTCGTATTTGATCTGTAGGGTCTGATTCAATAAACTCATTTAGATCTCTAAATATTTCTTTCAGCTCTGTTTCCAGTTCTGCCATACCTTTTACCGGGTCTTCAAATGATACGTAGTCTCTTGCTTTTCGTAGTAAATGCGACCAGCAACTCTGATGTTTTACCTCTAGGCTTGCATACCCTCTATAGTCATCTCTAACAAGTACATCATCTTTGCTGGAGTTTCCAATTAATGCTTTAGCAACACCTGACCCTCTGGTGCCTTCAATCTGGTAATATGCTCCAAGCTCATTACACATTATCCATGTCCATGCATTCTTGCCGTCTATTCTCCAGGAGGTCTCATCAGCATGTTTTACGGGTGATGCTCTTATGTCTGTCAGTATCTCTCCTGACTTCTGCGTAAAAACATCTTTTAAAAATGTGATGTTGTAATAACGGCATTAACTGGACATTTTCTCCCCAAAAACCGTACTAACGACTAAAATGATTTGATGAGAATACGGAA
>MEVH01000016.1:0-23199 GCA_001772665.1 candidate division WWE3 bacterium RIFCSPLOWO2_01_FULL_39_13 | reverse complement strand
ATACGGAAAGTTAAAACTCAGTCCAAAAATACCGCTGTTCAGGTTGTAAGTTATACCAAAAACAAAACTTTTGTTCATCGACACATTGGAAGTGCTAAAAACAAAGAGGAGCTTAGCGCGCTGGTGGAATCTGCCCGTAGATGGATAGAATATCGTACGGGTCAAAGTAATCTGTTTGCTATGGAAGAACGGAAAAGAAATATTGACACCGTTGTTGGAAAGTATAAGTACCGAGGATTTAGATACGGCCTTGTCTATGAAACGATAAATTCCATTTTTAGTGTCTTTGGGTTGTTGGATGGGCGCGGAAAGACCGGATGGAAGATGTTTTTGGATCTTGCTCTGGTAAGAGCGATTGATCCCGCTTCCAAGAGGGAATCTCAAAGGTTATTGGAATCGCTTTTTGGGATTAATTATGATCTAACCTCCATTTATAGAAGTATGCCACGATTTTGCGATTTTAAGAATAGAGTGGAAAGCGGGCTGATGGACTTTGCCAAAAATCATCTATGTTTTAATTTTAGCTTTGTTTTGTACGATATAACAACGCTGTATTTTGAAACATTCGTTGAGGATGAACTTAGAAGGTGTGGATATTCCAAGGACAATAAAATTGGGCAACCCCAGATCTTGGTTGGTTTGATTGTGAGTAAAGAAGGTTTCCCTCTTTCCTCCGAGGTTTTTGAGGGTAGTAAGTTTGAGGGACACACCATAATACCGATAATCTTAAACTTTAAAACCGAACACAGTATCTTGAGTCTAACGGTTGTGGCTGATGCTGGCATGTTAAGCAAAAGTAACATCGATGCGTTAAAAAAAGCCGGTCTTGACTACATAGTCGGAGCAAGACTTAATGCCAAAAGCGTATCCTTAGACATGGCTTTGGATATAAAAACAAAGTTAAATGGAATTGACGGGGCAAGCATAAGGTTGGAAACAAAAGATGATTTTTTGGTTTGCAGTTTTTCCGCCAGTAGATACAAAAAAGATCTCCATGAGTTAGAAAAACAGGTGGAAAAAGCCAAGTTAATCGTGTCGGGTAAAAGACCTATCAAAAATACCAAGTTTGTAGTAAAACCTATGGTTGGTAACGGTAAGATAAACCAAACCTCGGTAGACAAAGCTACCCATCTTCTTGGGATTAAGGGCTACCGCACAAATCTATATGTTCCAAACAACGTAATAATAGAAAGGTATTCGGATCTGTGGCAAGTGGAAAAGGCTTTTAGAATAAGTAAAAACGATCTTGCCGTAAGACCTGTTTACCACTTTAACAAAGAGCCAATTATTGCACATATTCTAATCTGTACACTTGCTCTTGCTGTACTTAAATTTATGGAAATAAAAACCGGGAAATCCGCTAAATATGTTTTGGATCATTTAAAAAGCATCACTGATGGGTTGCTACTCAACACCGCAACAAACGAGATCGAGTCGTTCAGAGCTGAATCAAATGAGGCTGTGGATAACCTCCTCAAGAAAATGTATCAACCCCACTAAACCGTACTAAATCGCAGAAGTCGGGAGCATGTTTTACGGGTGATGCTCTTATGTCTGTCAGTATCTCTGAATATGCTTTTTCAAAATGTCTCTTTGAAACTGATAATTGACTTTGTATCCCTGGGATAGTTATATCAATACCAAATAGTGTTGATAAAAGGTACTTAATCTTTGGCAGTGTCACATTAACTTCATATTTAAGCATTAATATCATTGCACTGATAGCTGGTCCAAAGCTGCTGTTTGGTATCTCATTTTCATGAACAGCTATTACCTCTTTTTTACAGCAGGGACAATACTGCCTGCACTTTAGATACTTGATTACTTTTGTTTTTTTAACAGGAAGAACAATATCTTCTACGATGTGTTCATAAACACCGTTATATAGTTTAAGTTTAGAACCACAATCAGGGCACACATCACACTTAACGGTAATTACTTCGTCTATGTTTTTAGGATTAAATCTTGATGATCCTTTGTATCCAAAGTTTTTGCCACGTAGTGACTCAGTGTTTTTTGCTACGTTGGACTTAAAGATCATACCGGTATATGTCTTTTTCTGATTCTTAAGGTTTACCAATTCTTTTTCCAAGGATTTGATTAATTGGTCATGTTCACGCAGTTGAGCCTTTAGTGTTTTGTTTTCTACTGCCAGCAGTGATATTCTTTGCTTCAATAATTTATTAGCATTAGCTAAACTGGCACTGCGCAGCCGTAGGATCTTAACTTCTTTTCGCATTTGGGATTCTTGATGTGGTGTAAGTAGATTTATGGACATGGCGCTTATGCCTGTCCTAAATGTTATGGTAGCGTAATATGAAGGTTTCGTGCAAGGCTTTACGGAAAGTACTTAAAAGGTACAAGACTAAAATTTGCCTAAACCTTTCAAACGTAGTATCATATCCCGATTACCCATTGTCCTATAATACTTGGAGCTATGCAAATAGACAAAGATAAAGATTATATACAGGATTTTGTAAAACTATCGGAATCGATAGTGATTTTGTGCGCCGATAAGGGAAACGATACGGTTGCTGCCGGTATTGCACTATTATCCTATATAAAAGAAACGGCAGGCAAGGAAGCGGTTCTTATCTATGCCGGAGATATCGGCAAAATCAGCTCAAGTCTGATGTCGCTGTATGATGTCCAGACAGAATTTGAGCCTAAGATTTTAAAAGTTACGATAAACCATAAAGACACCACAATAAAAACTGTTAATTATTACAAAGAGAGTGACAGCAGGCTTGTTCTTGAAATGAGTCCGGTTGAAAGAAATTTCGACCTGGGTAAGATAAAATACGATTTTTCCGGCATTGATTATGACCTGATAATTACAGTGGGTGCTTCAAAACTCGAAGATATTGGAGCTCTTTATCAAAACAACAAGGGAGATTTCGATAAATCCACTGTTGTAAACATTGACAACTCCTCAAACAATGAAAATTACGGGAAGCTTAATATCGTTGATTCCGAAGAGGATACGATTTCCTCAATGCTGTTTAAAAAATTCTCTGAGTGGGGGTATGTTCCTGATAAGACAGCCAGCAAAGCACTTCTTGCCGGGATGAGTGAATAATATATCCAGACTTGATATAGTATTAAATCTACACGGGTTGATATATCGGTCTTCTGTTGTTAGAATGGTAGAGCGGTAAATTACAGCACACCGCGTGTGCCGTGTCCGCCTCTGGTATGGTTAGCTCGCAGTAGTTGAGTTCCTAATATTTTTATGTCACTGAAGTTAGATGAAAAACAAAAGATTATTAAAAAGTTCCAGCGCGTAAAGGATGATACTGGATCATCCGAAGTACAGATAGCCTTGCTGTCTGAGAGAATTGTTGCGTTAAGCGGCCATTTGAAACTCCATAAAAAGGATTTTCACTCAAGACGAGGTCTCTTGCAGATGGTAAATAAAAGAAGAAAACTTCTTTCTTACCTTAAAACGAAACAAAGAACAATATACGAAGATATAGTTAAAAAGTTAAAATTGAAGGGCTGATTAAAAATTTTTGCGTGTGGTATTCGTGGTTGACTACTTGGGGAAACTCTTCGCCAGGTGATTAATTACGAGTACAGAACCCTCCACCGCTCTTTTTTTGATCCGCTGAAAAATAAATATGTCTCAAGAAAAAAACGATAAGCCGTTTGTAAAAACGGAGTCAGAATTTAAGGGGTCGAAAATTAGTTTAGAAACAGGAAAACTGGCTATTCAGGCCGGTTCTTCAGTTTTAGCAAAGCTGGGGGATACTACTGTACTGGTTACTGTTGTATCAACTCCGACTATCGAAGAAACTGATGGATTTCCTCTAAGGGTGGAGTACGAAGAGCGCTTTTATGCAGGCGGGTTAATCGGCGGATCGCGTTTTACACGGCGTGAAGGCAAGCCCAGCGACGAGGCGATTGTAAGCGGGCGTCTTATTGACCATGCAATTCGTCCATTATTTTCAAAGGACTTCGGAAATGATACTCAGATTGTAGTTACAGTTTTATCGATAGACCAGAAACACAGCCCCGTTTTACTAGGATTTATTGCGACTTCTGCAGCATTTTCTTTAAGCGGGCTTCCGTTTGACGGTTCTATTGTCCCACTGCGTATCCATAAGGTAAACGGAGCTATTGAAACAACTCTTGATAAAGAAAATGAAGACAGCGAAATGGATCTTCTTGTTTCGTATCTTGAAGGCGGTTCGAAAGTCCAGGCGATTGAAGCAAGAGGAAATGTAGTAAACGAAGAAGAAGTTTTAAATGCTGTCAAAATGGGGGCAGAAGAGTCGAAGCCTCTTTTTGCTTTTCTCAAGGATTTTGCTGAAAAATCGGGCGCAGTCCCGAAGGAGTACCCTAAAGCCTGGCTGACAAAAGATCTTATATCAAAGTTTGCTAAGGAATCGCTTCCTGTTTTGCAGAAAGTCCGCGCAGACATGAAGGAATTTGACAGATCGAAATGGAATGAAGCGGTTGAAAAATTGATTTCTGATCTTGTTGAAAAATATAATGACGAATATTCTGAGTTCGAATTAAAGCTGATAGTCGGTGAAGTTGAGAAAGATATGGTTCGGGATATGGTTTTAAATAAAAAGACCCGGTTTGATGGTAGAAAATTTGATGAAATAAGACCGCTGAGTGCCGAAGTTTCGGTACTGCCGAGAGTCCATGGATCAGGACTTTTCAACAGGGGGCTGACCCAGGCTTTAACGGTTGTCACTTTGGCGTCTGGCGCCCAGAAGCTTTTGGTTCAGGAAATGGATGGAGAAAAAGACAAGAGGTATATGCACCATTATAATTTCCCTCCATTCTCAACCGGAGAGGTTGGAAGGATTGGTGGAGCAAATCGCAGAGCTATCGGACATGGGATGCTTGCCGAGAAAGCGATTGTTCCAGTTCTGCCAACTGAAGAAGAGTTTCCTTATGCAATAAGAGTTGTTTCAGAGATTTTATCTTCTAACGGATCTACTTCGATGGCGTCTGTATGCGGGTCATCCCTTGCACTTATGGATGCTGGAGTTCCTATTAAAAACCATGTCGCTGGCATTGGAGTAGGATTGTTTGTTGATCCAAAAAAGGAAAATCCAACAATCGAAGATTTCACAATATTAACCGATATTTCGGGTATAGAGGATTTTGCAGGCTATATGGATTTCAAAATGGCTGGGACAAAAGACGGTATGACAGCAGTGCAGATGGAGCTTAAGGTACAGGGGATTCCGGTAGATCTGCTTGACCAGATTTTTTCTGCTTCTATAACTGCACGCATGAAAGTTTTAGACGTGTTAAATGGATCCATATCCGTTCATAGACCTGAGCTCAGTCAGTATGCTCCAAAGATTGATTTTATAAAGATAGACAAGAAATATATTGGCCAGGTGATAGGCTCCGGCGGAGCAACTATTAAGGGAATAATGGAAGAAACCAGCACAGAGATTGATATAGACGAGAAAGAGGATCACGCGATAGTTTCTGTAAGCGGGCATTCAGATGAGGATATCAAAAATGCTAAGGACAGAATTCTAGCGCTGGTGACTCCGGTTGAAATCGGCGATATATTTGAAGGCACTGTTACACGTGTAGAGGGATACGGCGCCTTTGTCGAAATCGGTCCTAAAAAAGAAGGGTTGGTTCATATTTCTGAGTTTTCTTATAACTTTATGGAAAACCTCGATGGTGTTGTGAAGGTCGGCGATAAGATGAAAGTCAAAGTTATTGGACTGGATAACGGGAAAATATCTCTTTCTAAAAAGGCGCTTGACGAGAAACCTGAAGGATATGTTGAAAGAGAAAGGCCTTCTAGTGGCTTTAACAGAAACTCTGGGAACAGAGGAAATTTTAGAAGCGGAGGAAGATCCGGCGGGTTTGACTCAAGAAGAGGCAGGTCAAGATATTAATAAGATCCAATCTGCTAGAATGTTTTTACAATGTCTGATCCCGGAACGATTTGCCCCAAATGCAGTTCACTGATTAAAGAGGATTTATGTCCGAACTGTGGGTTTAGTGTTTCTGAAGGTGCTGATTCTTTTAACAAAACTGCCCCTAACCCAGATTCTGGCAAGGCGGTTTCTTTAAATCCTGATGTGAAGGACTATTCAGTTATAGAAAAATCCGACAGCGAAAATAGTGAAGATGGAGATGGGGTAAAAGAAAATTCAAAAGAGGAAAAAGGAGAGGTAGTTGATAACCCAGCTGTTAATTCGATATTTGCCGATATGGTATCTAAAAGCGGAGTTCATCAGAGTATTTCCTCATCGAATAATGTTGAAGAAGAAGGCAGATCGAAATTGTTTTTTCTCATCCCTGCAAGCCTTTTCTTTCTGCTTGCCGGCATTACCGCGTTTGCCTACTACCAGTTTGTCTATAAATCGACAGTAATTTTAAGCCCTGCTGCCAGTGGTTCTGAAGAGGTTTTGTCCGTTTCTGAATCAGGGCCTGAGGTTCCTTCAGCAAATTTAAATCTGAATGGGGCAGAAAAAACAGTAGATTTAGATGACGGACTGAAAGAAGGAAACTTTGAAGCGTATCCTTTTGCGAAAGTTATTCCTCCTGACGTTAACTTGACTGTCCAGTTGTTTGATATTAAAGGGATTTTCGGAAAATTTATTTCAGATGATAAGTTCAACGCCCTTCTTAAAGAATTCGACGTTACTGACAATGACGTCGAGGTTTACTTTTCTGACGGATTTGTGATTGTGTATCCATATTCAGACCTTTCTACATGGGGATATGTCCAAAATATAAAAAACAAGGATTTTATTGAAAAACGGCTCGCTGGTTTTGAGAAGAAGAAGGAATCGAGCAAGTATGAATATAAGGATTATTATGCGCAGATAGTGGAGATTCAGATTGAAGAAGGCGGTTCTCTTATCGGGTCTCGGGAAGATGCTGCTTCGGTTCCGGAATCTGAGGCAAAGAACCAGGCAGAGGAAGCTGACCAAGACGAATCTTCCACAGAGCCCCCGCCAGGCATGTTGTTTTTGACTGTATCAAATTCGAAAGAATTTTTAGATAGGATGAAGGAGATTTCAGAAGGAAATCTTCCAAGTCTTGCCGATGATATAAATTTTGTGCAGTCTAAGACTGATCTTCCCTTTGTCGGCGATGTTTATGTGTACCGGAACGATGATACTCCTGTCTGGAGCTTGTTTTTAGACAAGATAACTCCATTTTTTGATTACACTGGGCTGGACAAGATTCTGAAGGAAATCAAAACGACAGGCACAGTTTTCTATTCTAAAGACGGAAAGCTTAAAATACAAGGCAGCCCGTAGCGTAGTTGGAGTTATACCTTTTTTGTTTTTGATTCCCTGCTTCCTATTTAAACACCATTGCAGAGAGGCTCCAAACCTGTCCATAAATACCGCACAGCTTGTTAGTTTGGCGTCATGAAGGTAAAATATCACTGCTTGATTCAATTGAGTAAAGACCTTCAAGCCAAGTCCTTCTTATGTATATTTGTATATTCGGAGGATTAAACCACCCACGGGCGGATAGCTCAATTGGTTAGAGCATCAAGCTTATACCTTGAAGGTTCCTGGTTCGAGTCCAGGTCCGCCCACCACTTGCCTGTGGCGAGTTAGCAGGCGAGCTCACCATGTATGATTTCCGGTAAGAGGTTCAGGGTGTACCCTGAACTATGAACTTTTTGGTATAATGCAGAAGTGAAAACATCAGAAAAAATAATTGAATATATACAAGAAAAAGGCGAAGCTTCTGCTTCAGAATTGGTCGATTACCTTGAACTTTCAGAAAGAGCTATATTTAAGCAACTTCGAAACTTGCTAGATAGCGGGGATTTAATAAAAAAAGGGATCCCGCCTAAGGTTTATTATATGGTGGTCTCGAATCAAAACGTTGCCATGAAGGAAGAAATTGGTATTCATGATTCGCCTATTGAGTATTTGATTATAGATGAACAGCTTAAGCATTTTATAGGTCAGAACTTTTTCCAAATTACCCCGATCGGTTTGGTAGAGGAAGGTTTGGATGGATTTGTAAAGTGGTGTAGAAAAAGATCCTTGCCTGTAAGTAAAACAGCATCTGAGTATAGATCTACTTTGCTAAGATATCAAAGACATTTCAATAAGGCAGGATTAATAGATGGGATGGGCAAGTTTAAGTCCACATTTAACGAAATATTTCTAGATGAAGTCTATTATCTGGACTTTTACAGCGTAGAACGGTTTGGAAAAACAAAACTGGGACAGAAGTTGCTATATGCAAAGCAGAGTCAAAATAAACAACTCACGAAAGAACTTTCGATAGAATCTGCGCCAAAAATAAAAACCCTGATTAAGAATAAACGTATAGATGCGGTTGGGTTTATTCCTCCAACAGTTAAAAGAGAGGTGCAATTTATCAAAGAGTTCGAAAAAGGTTTAAATCTAAAATTGCCTATTGTAAGAATAGTCAAAATTAGAACCAAAATTGCAGTTCCACAAAAAACTTTGTCTAAACTCGATGATAGAATTGAAAATGCTAAGGCTACTATTGTTGCTGATGATAGACGGTCATTTACAAATGTATTGTTGATTGATGATGCGGTTGGTTCTGGCGCAACTTTAAACGAGACAGCAAAAGGCATAAAACAAAAGGGAATTTCTAAGAAAGTTATAGGAATTGCTATTACCGGTAGTTTCAAGGGGTTTGATGTAATTAGCGAGGTTTGACTTTAGTTCGACACTTCCCTCCTAAGGCGAGCCAACAGAACATATGCAAACAATGCCCGAAATGATAAATTTTTATCATGTATAAATCTATAAATGACTTGATTAATTCAGTCGAAAAATTACAGGAAGTTGAGGAGGTCACACAAGTTCTAAAATTGCTTGAGCAGGCAGGTTTAAAACAAGCATCTGTTGCAAGTGGATGGACAAGAGGATTTATAGCAGAGGCAAAACCATCTGATATTGATATTGCATATGTGGGCGATGTCCATTATGAAAAAGCCCAAATAATATTAAAAGATATAATAAGGAGTTTAGGATATGAAAATAAAAATTGGGATGTGGATGGTATTTGGAATGTCAGTATGGCGTACAAGGATGTTGATACAGTTGAAAAAAACTACCTCATTTATTATGTGGACAGCATAGATACTGTATATTTAAGAGCGGATGGTAAACTTATAGATCCGACTGGCTACGGATTTAAAGATGCATTAAATAAAATTTTACGGATGAATGATTTTACTAAAAATGGATATAATTATCCGAATAAGGATATTGTTTATTTATGTCTTGAGGGTTGCAGACGAATTGCTAAATTTGGATGGAGGCCAACTTCAGAAAGTATCAGTTTAATTAAGTCTGGAGTTCCTCTATGGAACACCTTATCCAGCATTGAAAAAGGGTATTTTTTAACAAAGAAATTGAAGGCTAAATATAATCCAGCAGAATATGGATCGGCTCAGAAAATATATTCACAATTCGGATGGGAATTTGTCTTTGATAATATCTAAAATTCACCCCGACACTTCGTGCAGGACGGCTCGCCATGCCTTTTGTCGGTACTAAATTGACAAAGTGGGCGACATTTTGTAAGCTATAGCCAATGTTTTACGAAAGAGATATTCTCCACACATTATTAGATGAAATAAACAGGAAAGAAATAGTAGTTATAACGGGAATGAGGCAGGTGGGAAAAACGACGATCCTTGAGCATATTTTTAATGAATTGGGATCGAATAACAAGGCAATATTAGACGCCGGAAATCCGTTGCATAGGAATGCTTTTGATGAAATCAACTACGATAAAGTTATGCTAAATCTTCGTGAATATGGTCTTACGTCGAATGACGATGCGTATGTTTTTATAGATGAGATTCAAAATATGCCTGAGATATCGAAGGTGATCAAATACCTATATGATCACTTTCAAGTTAAATTTTTCGTAACAGGATCGAGCAGTTACTATCTTAAAAATCTTTTTCCGGAATCATTAGCGGGCAGGAAATTTGTTTATGAATTGTTTCCGCTAACTTTTAAAGAATTTTTAGCATTCAAAGAAGTTGATAGGAAAGACCAAATAACAGAAACTCTTCGTGATAAAGAGAAGGCAAGAAACAAATTGACACCAGAGCTATACAATGGATATTTCGAAGAGTATATGAAGTATGGGGGATTTCCCGGCGTAGTAATAGAAAAAGACAATAAAAGAAAGGAAGGTATTCTTGACAATATATTTAAATCCTATTTCGAAATCGATGTAAAAAATTTAGCTGACTTTAAAGATCTGTCGAAGCTTAGAGATCTTATACTATTATTAGTTGCCAGGGTTGGGTATAAGTTGGATATTTCCAAATTAGCTTCTGAATTAGAGATATCCAGAGAGACAGTATACTCATACCTTTCTTTTCTTGAACGAACCTATTTTATCTCGATGGTCCCGAAATATTCAAAAAGCCTTGATAGAAGCTCTGCTGGAAATAGAAAGTTATACTATTGTGATTCGGGGTTGGCCAATTATTTAGGGAATATTTCCGGTGGACAACTATTCGAAAATACAATTTACCAAAACTTAAAACCTAAGTACAGAAATATCAGCTATTTTTCTAAAAGAACCGGGGCTGAAATAGATTTTATTCTGGGAGGGAATATAGCAATAGAAGTGAAGTTGAGTGCAGAGAAAAGGCATCTCGTCAATACTAATCGTATCAGCCGCGAATTGGGACTGCAGGAATCTTATGTCGTTTCAAAAAAGTTCTTTGATAATGAGGGTATCATACTCGCACAAGATCTCTAGTTCGATACTTCCCTCCTAAGGCGAGCAAGCGTTGGTCACCGCCAATCATTTAGAAATTATTTATCTCATTCCAGGCTATTATTTGTATTGCGGTGATACAATTTACGTGATTTTATAATGCGAGCGAAATATCCCGACCGTAAGGTCGAGGTATTTGAGCCATAAAACTCGCGAAGCGAGCATTACTTTTCCACCGAAGGTGGGAATGCAAGGAACGAAGTGACGCTACAGCATACCGCGTGCGCTGAGCCTGCCTCTGGCATGGTAAGCTCGCGGTAGTTGATAATATGAATAATTCACCGCTTCCAAAAATAAAGCGCTACAGCAAAAAAGACGGCCATAGTTATTCCTTTGGTGTTTTTCCTACAGTCGATCTTATCAATAAGAAACGTGAGCATATCTTGCAGGTTTTGTTTCACCCTGGGCTAAAAGATACAGATGGGGTAAGTGATTTGAAAAATCTTTGTGCCAAGTATCAAATCCCCGCACTTTATAGCATAGCTGCAATCGAGAAAATTGCTAAAAAAGAAAATACTTATGCAGTGGGGGTTTTTAAAAAATATGATGTTCCAATAAGAAAAGATCAGAATCACGTTGTGCTTGTAAATCCGTCGAATATGGGCAATATGGGAACAATCATACGTAATATGGTAGGTTTTAATTTTTATGATCTGGCAATAATCGGACCCGGAGCAGATATTTTCGACCCTAAGGTAGTTCGGTCTTCGATGGGGGCTTTTTTTCGAATTCGGTTTCAGTATTTCAAATCAATCGATGAATACACGAGCGTGCATAAAAACAATATCTATCCATTTATGCTTGATGGAGATAAAGAATTGTTGTTGACCAAATTCAAAAAACCCTTCTCTATGGTCTTTGGGAACGAAGGAGAGGGACTTCCCGCATATTATAAGAAGCTCGGACAAAGCGTCTACATTAAACACAGCACAAAAATCGACTCATTAAATCTTGCTACATCGGTCGGTGTTGGGTTATATATTGCATTCGATAGAAGATAAATCACCCTGCCGAAAGGTCTACATCTTGCCCGCCTTATACCCAATGATATCAGATTGCAGAATAAAGTTTTTTCTCTGTTTGCCGGATAAATATATGCTAAAGTTGTTTTGTGAGGTTGTCACATAGAAATTTCAGAAACTTTTTTGGTCTTCATGTTAATCCTGTTGTTAAGGTGCTAACCATTTCCGACATTTTTATTCTTTCAGGTTTTGGGTTGGTTGCTCCGATTTTTGCTGTTTTTATCACTGATAATATTAAAGATGGAAGCGTTGAAGTTGCCGGAATTGCCGCAACTGTATTTTTTCTTTCAAGGTCGCTTGGGCAAATCCCTGCTGCATATATTGTCGATAAAATTAAGGGCGAGAAAGATGACTTTTGGGCGGTTTTAATCGGATCTATTGTCACAAGTTTTGTGCCACTTTTATATATATTTGCAACATTGTCTTGGCATATTTATCTGATTCAGTTGATTTATGGATTCAGCCAGGCGTTTACTTATCCTTCATGGTACGCGCTTTTTACAAGGCATGTTGGCCATAATAGAGAGGGCGTCGAATGGGGGATTTACAGTACATTAACTGATTTAGGAGGAGCAGCAGTTGCAGGAATAGGCGGATACCTCGCTGCTAATTTCGGATTTAATAATCTATTTGTTATTGTATCTATTGCCTCGTTTGTTGGGAGTTTCTGGCTTATCGCAGTTAAGAGGTATATTAAGTGACATCTGGAGAATATTCCTAGAGCAGTAAGCTATGTCCTCCCGTATTTCACACTCCCAAGAATTTATATATCTTTTTAATCTCTTCAGGGCTTATTGCATCTTTTACATGCTCTTTCGTCAAATTTTTGGGGTAATGTCCAGCGTCAATATCAGATATCATCAATTTGGCGGCCTCCCTTTTGAATTTGAATGTGTTAATTAAATATTCATAATTTAGCATTTCGTCTTTCCTGCTTGCCATTAAGACAATTGGATAATCCTTTCTTATTTTTATTTCTTTTATAGCAAGAAGGTAATTGGCAAGTCTAAAATAGTTAACCGGATCAAATTTTTCTTCTCTTATTTTTAGCTGTTCACTATTTAAGGTTTCAAGTGAAATTTTCCTATGGAATTCAGATTTCCAGATTTTTTTGGCAGCGGGTGGAAAGGATAAAATGCGTGTGGCAAGTCTTGCCTCTGTCAAAGTAATTAACGATAGCTTAAGGGTGTTGTATCCAAGGTAAGGCATGATCGCGATAATTCCTTTGCACTTAGGATCATGTGGCAGATTATTTGCAATCATAAATCCCATGCTTAATCCAGAAAGAATATAGCTTTTTGGATTAATTTGTTTGACTTGATTTCGAATATTTCTTGTATAGCTTTCTAAAGTAGGGTTAGCAGGGGCGGGATGATCTGGATGAAATCCAGGAAGCTCCAAAAAGCTTATATCACAAATTTTTTTAAATACACTAACTACATCCTCTAGCATTTTACCGTTCATTCCAAAGCCGGGGATAACAAGCAAAGTTTGTTTAGGCATAAGATAATATTAGCAGAAGAGACACTCGTCTATACAGGACAGTTGCGTGTGGCTGAAACTTGTAGTAAAAATCTATTAAGATAAGTTGGTTAAAAAGGATATAAGTATGAAGGTAGTATTGTATATGGCTATCACGGCTAATGGGTATATAGCTAAACCTGATGGTAATACTGATTGGGTTTGTGAGACAGATTGGAATGAATTGGAAAAGTTTGTAGGGAATTCAGATACAGTATTGATGGGCAAGAAAACTTGGCAGGTAAGCGGAGATGATTTTCCCTATGGTAGTTGCCTTAATGTCGTGATGACAAATGATATTTTATTGCTAAGTAAGAAGGAAGAAAAGGTCATGTTCACTGACAAATCTCCACGAGCACTTGTAAAAGCGTTAGGTTTGAGAGGTTTTAGTAGGCTGTTGATTATAGGGGGAGGTATTACCAATTCTATCTTTGCTAAATCTGGAGTTATTGATGAGGTATTGCTGAGCGTCCATCCTCTAATTTTTGGTAAAGGCATTAAGTTGTTTGCAGACTCTGATTTTGGATTAAGCTTGAAGCTTTTGACTGTTAAAACTCTTAATGAAGGCTTGGTCCAGCTGAGGTACCAAGTAAAGAAGTAGATTGGCATCGCGTTTTAATTTTATGTTCCACATTGCAATAATGAAAAAATCATGGGGGCTTTTGCCAAAAATATTAAGTGGTGAAAAAACTGTTGAGTCTAGATGGTATAAATCAAAGATAGCTCCGTGGGATCGTATAGAGAAAAGGGATGTTGTCTACTTTAAAGACTCTGGCAAGCCAGTGACTGCGAAGGCGATGGTTACCAAGGTGAAGCAGTATGAAATAAGGGATAATGAACATGCATTGAAGGTGATGAGCAGATATTGTGAGGAGGATTTAGGGGTTTCGAGAATTCCTGATGAAGTTAAAGATTATATCTTCACCAAAAAATACGCAATTTTTGTATGGTTTAATGGGGTAGAAAAAGTACCTCCATTTAAAATAGATAAAACTGGATATGGCTTGCAGTGTGCGTGGGTGGTCACGGAGACAGATCCGTCCGTAGCAAAGCGTTCTACAGCTCTTCTAATTCTCCTATTCCTGATTCTTTTCTTTCGATATATTTGAGGTAATTTTCTGTTGTTGTGAGCCTTTTGTGTCCTGCGATTCTTGATACCAGAAGGACGCTTGCTCCTCTTTTTAGGTGTTCGGCTACAAAAGTGTGTCTTAGGTCGTTGACTGTTACATCTTCAAGAGCGATCTGTTTGAAGTATCTTGCCAAAGTGGCGCGTATGTTTCTAACCAGAAGCTGGTGGCCGGTTTTTGTAACAAACAGAAAGTCAAGATCTGTTTTAGGACGCTCTTTCAAATAACCTTTGATGGCATCCTGAACCGCTGGGTTAAGGGGTACTGATCTTGTCGGTGTTGATGAGGTACCAGGAACCTCGAGTACTCCTTGGCTGTCACCCTCTCCCATTTTTATATTCGACGTTTTAATATTAGCCAGCTCAGAAATTCTGAGTCCTGTTTGAAGAAGTATTTCAACGATAGCCTTGGTTCGCACATCCTCCTTAACAGTGTCTCGCAACGCACGGTACTCAATTTTAGTTAAAATTCTTGGAGTGCTTTGTTCAAACTTTGGATGCTGGATAAACTGTGCAGGGTCTGACTCTATGATTGTTTCGTCAACCAGGTACTTGAAAAATGTTTTAATTGCATTGATTTTTCTTGATATTGTTTTCTTGGTATATCTGTTATCCGATAGGTTAGTTAAAAATGCCTCAATAGTTTCTTTTTTAGCCTCACTTGCGAGGACTATTTTGCCATGCTTGGCGAACTCTATTAACTGCTGAATGTCTTTAGAATAGGCTATTACGGTCGCCTCTGCACGTCCTTTTTGCTTAAGATGTTCAACAAATTTTTCGTGGGCGTTTGATAGAGATATCATTTTATAAGTCTTTTCTATTGTGGACAGTGAGTAAAACTATAAGACAAGTCTATATGCAACTTTGCTGGCGGTCAATATGCCAAAGACGGACATTACAAAAACTTGGTTTCAACCTTGACCCACTGACGCAAAGTCCACCATAGGTGGACACTATAGAAACCTAAACTCGCTTTCAGCTCGTTAATGTTTCTATATGGTTGCGGGGCCAGGATTTGCACCTGGGTTTCGAGATTATGAGCCTCGCGTGGTAACTCCTCCACCACCCCGCGGTGTTTATACTCGCAATATTGTACATCATATCAACCTCTTCGGCAAAAATGATATAGGATATTATCGGCTATCGTGAGCTATCGCACGCGGTATGTTGCAGCGTCACCTTGTTCGTTGTATTTTCACCTTCAGTGGGAAGGTAATGTTCGCTTCTCTCGCATTATAGATTAAATTCAAAGAGCCAGAGTCGGTAATTGGGAATGCTTACTCCACCAGAAGTACCGTCCAAGTCATGTTTTTGGCTTTCAGGCTTTACACCGTCTACTATTAGGATAGTGTAGCCCGGTTTTGTCATGTTCAGCTTTTCCAAGGCCTCCTTTTCGATAAATTCTTCTGAATTGGCGTATTCTATTCTTTCCTTTAAATCTGTATTTTCCTGTTTAAGGTTTTCAAGGTTAGACTGTGCATTCTCTAGCCGGCTTATCCCAGCTTTCATGTTAGAAACCGATTTTATTGAATTTACAAGTATAATAAGCAGTACTGCCGTTAGAATAAAGGGATAAAGTTCTTTCTTGTTTATTTTCCGAAGCTTTCTGGGATCCATTAATTCATTATATAATACGTGGGAAAAGTTATAAGATTTAAGGCGGCGTAGCTCAGCGGTAGAGCACAGCCCTCATAAAGCTGGGGTCGGTGGTTCGAACCCACCCGCCGCTACCATCATTTAAGAAATTTATCCATTAAAATACAATCAATTTCTTTAACGCGTTTGAGCTTTTTGTCGTTAGTTACGAAAGCTTCACATTCGGATAATATCGCAGTTGCTAAATGCACTGAATCAGGAACTCGCAAATTATATGTAGCTGCAAGAATGGCAGAATATTCCGCAATAGTAATGTCAACACCAATTATTTGGAGGTTCGGAGTAGAAAGAAATATCCTTTTTATGTTTGTTTTTTTACTGCTATCACTTTGGATTTTGGAGTGCTGCAGTAGTTCGGTGAGAATTATAGTTGATGCGTTTATTGTTATTTTATTTTCTTCGCAGTAGTTGAAAATTTTTGAAGAAACGTAAGAAAAACCGTTATCTTGGTTAAGAATATAGATGTACAGGGCTGTGTCTATGTATATCTTTTTTATTTTTTGTTGAGTGCTTTGTTTCTTATTTGCCATTCGTTGCGAAGGTTTTCAAGGTATTCTTTCTCGTAAACCCCCTTTGCAGCACCTCTTGCCTTATCTGCCCAAGTCGAACCTTTTGGGCTAAGACTGATTTGAATGTCAGAAGGGCTGATAGACATTATTTTTACTGTGGCACCAGGTATAACCCCTTTTGTTACATTCCTGATCTCTTTTGGGATAACGACTTGATATTTTGTGCTGACTTTAGTTGTGGCGTACATAGCTCCTATATGGTATTAAATCGTAATACGTTTGTCAAGTTTGTTTTACTTGCGTCTATTGTTTTATACTGCTTGTTGTCTATTTTTTTATTGTGGATTGCTTTTTAGTCTACTTCATTGCCAGAGGCCTGATCAGTGAATTTAAAGGTTGAAAGAATTTGATCCATTAAGTTAATTTGATCTGCCTTATAGTCTAGGGGTGCAGTAAATCTTATAGGCGGCGTAGCTCAGCGGTAGAGCACAGCCCTCATAAAGCTGGGGTCGGTGGTTCGAACCCACCCGCCACTGCCAGGATAAGTTTTTGGACACATTTTTTCATAAGGACGTTAAGAATGTTCAAATTGAGTCTTTTAAGCTTTTAATCTATGAATTCGAAGGTATCAATTATCTGTTTGAATACCGATTTTGCTTTCTGCTCGTCTTTTACCTTCAGAGTTGAGACAAAAGCATAGTGACTTTTATCTTTATCCAAGGACATAACTATTTGTGATATTTCTCCAGTTCCACAGTCAATCCCTCTTATTGTTGTCATATGTGCTTTTATACCATCGACCGATATAAGTTCACTATTTATATTCTCTCCGCATTCTAAGCCCATCACTTGATCAACATAAACATTAAAGCTCATTAGATTAGAGCCAAAGCTCGGTTTAGAATTGTCATCGGTTGCAATTTGGAAGTCAAGAGGTACTTCAAAGGAAAGAGAGCCGTTATTAAAGGTTTTCCAGCCGGTTGTTGAATCAGTTGAAGGCCTTGGAATTGTTGGTTTGAAAGTTGGAGTTGCTATTGATGTCTCTGGTTCAACTGGAATTGGAGATGTTGCCTTCTGATATTTTATGCCAAGATAAAAAGCGCCCAGAGGAAGGGTGACAAACAATACTGTTGCTACGATTTTGGATAATGTTGTGACTGTAGTAAGTGATTTAGGAAGATCCACTTATATTATTGTAATGGGGCTAAAGGTTATTGTCAAAAAAATTCGAGAAAACCCTTTTTTCTGCTAAAATATCTTTTGTATGGCAAATAAGAAGCGCATTTTAACAGGAGACCGCCCTACTGGGAACCTCCATTTGGGGCATCTTGTCGGGTCTCATCTAAACAGAGTCAAGCTTCAGGACGAATATGATACCTATATTCTTCTCGCCGATGTTCAGGCTCTGACTGATAATTTTGATGATCCTGAAAAGGTGCGTGATGGGGTTTTCCAGGTTCTACAGGATAGTCTTGCGGTAGGAATTGATCCTGAAAAGTCTACCATTTTTTTGCAGTCGGCTGTTCCTCAGATAGCAGAGCTTACTGTTTTTTATTCAAATCTTGTTACTATCTCACGCCTCGAAAGAAATCCGACGGTAAAGGATGAGACTAAGCAGAAGGCAAAATTTAAGGATTCTATGCCTCTTGGATTTTTGATGTATCCGGTTTCACAGGCAGCGGATATTACAGTTGTAAAAGGAGAGCTTGTTCCGGTTGGCGAGGATCAGCTCCCTCATATCGAACAGACTAGAGAGATTGTCAGAAAATTTAATTCAATCTACGGTCATGTATTCCCTGAGCCAAAGGCCCTGGTTGGAGGAGTTGCTAGACTCGTTGGTCTTGACGGAAATGCAAAGATGAGTAAATCATTGTGGAATTGTATTTATCTGAAAGATTCCCGCGAAGAGGTTAGGCAGAAAGTCATGAGAATGTATACTGATCCGAATAGAATCCATCCAACTGACCATGGAAAGGTTGAAGGTAATCCAGTATTTATCTATCACGATGCTTTTAATAAGAATAAAGGGGAGGTTGAAGATTTAAAGAAAAGATATGAAACTGGCAAAGTCGGCGATGTGGAGGTTAAGGAGAAATTAATTAATGCACTAAATATTTTTTTGGATCCAATTAGAGAAAGACGATCTAAGTATGATGCTAAAAAGCTTTTAATGGAAATACTTTCTGAAGGAACAAAGAAAGCCTTAAAGACCGCAGAAGAAACAATGAAAGAAGTAAGAGAAGCAATGAAAATAGTTAAACTCGTTTAGAACTTACCTCGACGAAATCCAAACATCTCACATGCTACAATATTATCGCTGTATATGGCATATTATGGAGGGTTGGCCGAGTGGCCCAAGGCAGCGGTTTGCTAAACCGTGGCTCGTTTAAAAGCGGGCCCGTGGGTTCGAATCCCACACCCTCCGCCAATTGGGAAATTGATACGATTAGGTAAGGATTAATGTAATTGCGCATAACATACAATATTTAATCCTTTTTTGGAAATTACTTCGCATAAAGATGAGTTAGACAAAATCGCTCGCTTTGCCCGCGAGGTAAAAACTTAAGGAATACCTATGAAACCTAATATTAACTTGATTGTGGCTGACAACGAGAGTGTAGTTCAGTCAGCACTCATATCCAATAACTATGTCCAAGCTTTTCTGCTAGTTCATTCTCTGATAGAGTCGCTCCTCCGCGCGCTCCTAAATAAACTTGACCCCAATTCGGAATTGTGTTTCTCAGATCTAATAAAAGGGTACGAGGCCAGACTTGCCGAGGAGTACTATCCATCGCCAACTTTCGTCGAGGAGTTGACAGAATTCAATCGTCGCCGAAACAGGGTAATCCACCGTCTCTGGCGGAACGGCTTTACCCATACTAATAACAATCTGAAAGACGCTGCGGAAGCTGCGGTTCATCTTTACTCACTTTTCATTGAGTGGCTACAAATATTTGACGACGACTTGGAAAATCTTGGTTTTAGGTTATCTGATGAACAATAGGGGTTAATAGAAATTCATGCGGGCTACTTCGCATAAAAACGAGTTATGTGAAATTGTCCGATTTTAACTTCAAACCATGAAAAAAAGTGAAAAAGAAGGATTAGAAGAATATGCAATAAAATATTTCATTACTGCTTACCCAAGAAAACTAAGGAGCTTACGACATTTGGACAAGCCAGATTTCACGCTACTTGATGAGAGTAACCAATCAAAAATTGGAGTAGAAGTTGCACATTTATGGCACGACAAGGAAGAAGCCAAAATTTTATTGGGCAGATCAGAAAAAATTGCTCACGGCATTATGAACGCAGCAGACCTAATTAGAGCACTAAACGAATTGTTAGTCCAAAAAGCCAATAAAATTATTGGCTTCAAAGAACACGATAAATTTTTCCTTGTCATCAGAGTAGCCTCTCCAATTTTTGATAAATCTACATTTGACATGTATGAAGATGATATAATTTGCCCAGCAAATGATTATGATGAGATATGGCTTGTCCTAGATGATAACAATAAAAAGGAAAAATGGACCGAGTTAAAAGAAATAAAATCGGACAACATCACACAACACGGGCTAGCCTGTTCGCGAGCTAAATAAAATCACTAACATTAAGAATATGACACTTGAACAATTACTTCTACAACTTGCCCTTAATATTTCTTCAACCTTTATCTACGACGTCGTCAAAGGTTATTTTGCAAAAGAGAAAAATCCTACTATTGAGGGCTTAAAGGCCGAGTTATCCTTGCGCCTTAATATTGAAGGTGCAGATATTAAATCAAATAACATCATTCAGTTTCTTGCTCAAAATGGTGACATTAATGTCTCAGGTACACAAATCTACGCTTCAAAGTCTGTCACAATGGCCAGCTCTCAAGGTACGCAATTTACATTTGGGAATAATAGTAAAAGTAGTACAGGTAAAAGTTCAATTCAAGCTCGTCACGGCGCACAAATTCATGGTCAAGGTGACGCGAGGATGGAACAGGATGAAGAAGGGAACATTAAATTTTACACGTGATTTTATTTTTAACGCTCGCTCAGCCAAATTTGGCGGTGGTGAGCGCTGGCGCACAAATTTTACCACTGCCAAACTTCAGTTATTCATAAACGTTGTACGAAATAATTAAAAATCCTTTTTAGATTTTTTGCCTATACGCTCCTGACTTGCGCGTTTCAGTGTCCCTCTCCAAATGCTGAGCTGTTTAAGATGATTGCCCGATGGCAAGCTTCATGCAACCGGATGTGGGGTCGTATTAGATCATAATTCGAGGGTTCCAATTCCACCTTTTTTATGTGTTAACATATTTATTATGACTAGGCTTTTTTTAATCCGGCATGGTGATGCATATGACGAAGAGGGGCTGCAGGTAGACGATTCTCCTTTAAACAATTTTGGAAAGATTCAGGCGCTTCAGCTTGCAAAGCGTCTAAAACATAACAGGTTTGACATGATGTACTGTAGCAGAATAAGAAGGTCTATGGAAACGTGTGAAATAGTAAATGAGCATCACAAAATGAAAGTGAATTATACTGCAAGGCTGAATGAAGTCGGAACCGATACTTGGCCACAGCCTGGCATAAAATCGGTTCAAAGCGACTTGAAAGATTATTCAGAAGCAACGAAGAAGATTTACAAAACATTTAGAGAAATTGCTGAATCTAATTTGAATAACGAGGTCATAGTCTTTACGCATGGCAACTGGATAAGGGTTCTTTTAACGAAGATTCTTGCGAATGGCGACCCAAAAACATTTATACATTTTGTGGTTCATCATACTTCGTTGAATATTATTGATGTTGATGATTTTGGGTTTGAGCATATCATTACCTTTTCAGATGCTGCACATACCCAGCTTTACGAAACGCGTATTTAACATTACAGGTTTGTGTTAAAATCAGAATAATGCTAGGTATTAAACTTCCGGATATGGTTTCTCCAAGTGCTCCCAACGCACCTATTCACGAGGGTATAATCAGGCTCTCTAAAGTTCTTCTTGAATGGGATTCTCCTGAAAGACTCTTTAAGAAAAGATCCCGTGAATTTTATAGAAAAGTCGCGGTTATAATAATATTTTTTGCTCTCCTCCTTTTGATAATAAAAGAGTTTTTGCTGATAGGAGTTTTGGGGGTTGTTTTTTTCGTTGTATACGTTTTTCATACAGTCCCTCCGCGTATCGTGCATCATCAGATAACAACAAATGGGATAAATTTTGCTTCAGAGCATATATACCCATGGTCTGAGCTGCGGGGCTTTTTTATAGATGAAAAGGACGGAGTAAAGATTTTAAATGTAGATACGAAAGCCCCCCTGCCAGGCAGAATTTCTATGCTTCTTGATAAAAGCATTGATTATAAAAAAGCTGAAGCAATTGTCAACGAATATCTCTCGATAGTTGAAAACCCCGAAATCAGCATGGCCGAAAAGTTAATGTCAGGAATATCCAGCAGAATAAGTATTTAATTAATATAAATATGCCACCGGCAAAAAGCCTTTTTTTTGTTTTGCTTCTGAGTGTTATTTTCACTTCTCATGCTTCTGCAGAAGTTGGTAATAACTTAAATAGCGTCTTAAACAGGGTTGCAAAAGAGGATAAAGTTCAGAACAGGGAGGATGGTCTTCTGAAAAATACCTCTAAGGATGTCGAGGAGAAAAGGTTTGAGAATGTTGCTGTGGAAAAAGAAAGGATTCAAAACAAGGCCCAGGAAACAAGGATCAAGCTGGTTCAGGTGCATGCAGAAAGACTTAGGAAAAGATTTACATTTTACTACGAAAGGCTACAGAAATTAATCGATAAGCTGCAAAACAGGATTACTGCGATGGATGAGAAAGGAATAGATGTTTCAGTCGCTCAGGCAAAGCTTAATGAGGCTTCTGCCTTGCTTGAGAGTACTAAAACCGAGGCTGATCAGGCAGTTGTCCTTTTTAAATCAATAGACACAGAAGATATGAAAAATACCGGAGATGTTGGAAAACAGATGGTCAGCACTGCTGAAGGTATAAGGGAAAATTATGTCGAGGTTGTAAAGCTTCTGCATGAAGTTGTTTCTTTATTGAAAAATGCAGTCAAGACGACAGAAGAGTGAATTGATTTCAAATAATATGGACAAAAAATATATTATACTTTTGGTTCTATCTTTAGTTTTTCTTGGAGTGGTATTCGGCTTGCAGTCATTGGTCACTGTGGAAAGAGATAATATAGCACCAGAAGTTGTAAAGACGACCCCTCCTTCCGCTGCTTTGGATGACTCAGGTCAGATTAATGAAGCTGAATTTCAAAATGCCCAGAAGATTTCTGCAGACGACTCGATTGATTCAATAGAAAAAGAACTTAACGATACTGTTATTCTTAAAGAGGACTTTTCGGATTTATAGACTACGGCTGTTTTCTATGTGTCGGTTTTTTGTGACTTCTCCACGGACTACGCTGTGCTTCATCCGTGGCTTCAGTCCTTTTTTGCTTTCGCTTTGCTTAAGACCGCTACGTGGAGTTCGGAAAAAGTAATTCCTGAATCATATTGTATTCCCAACTGGCGGTGTCTGTTTGAAAATATCCGAACGGAACTGGCTGGGCTCGGCGGGCGGAATTCCCCCCACACCCCCCTTCCGC
>MEVH01000015.1:13222-50283 GCA_001772665.1 candidate division WWE3 bacterium RIFCSPLOWO2_01_FULL_39_13 | reverse complement strand
ATAGTATGTTGCACTCCTCCTTGGACAGGATGAAATCTTTCATCCATTAATTTTATCCTAAACTGCAGTTTTGTTTTGCGCGATCTATAGTTCATAGTTTGGATGACAAACAATATGATCTAACAGGGTAAGAAAAACAGGGTTTTGGATGACAAACTATTTGTTCTCTTCTCGTAAACGTGTTCATAGTAAAGACCATAAAACAGCAGACGTTACAGTGCGTTAGCCTATGGACTAACGCACTGTAACACCCCGAAGATTATACGAACGTATTAGTATGTAGCAAGTACATTGACTAACGTTAGTGAATAATATAACGTTACAAGAATGACTAACATAAACGAAACATTAGAAAACCCATTTCGCCCCGGGGCAGGCCATACCCCCCCATATTTGGCCGGGAGAAATTTGGAAATTCAAGAATTTGATAGATTACTTAAACAAAACACCATCTTGAAAAATTTAATAATTTCTGGTTTAAGAGGGATTGGGAAAACAGTACTGTTAGAAAGTCTTAAGTCAGTTGCACGCAAGAGAAATTGGCTATGGGCAGGGACTGACTGTGCAGAAAGTGTTAGTGTTAGCGAAGAAACCATGGCAATGCGTATATTGACAGATATAGCACTTATAACTTCTAATATTAAAATCGGGACTATTAATAGGAATTAAATTGGATTTAATAGCGATAAAAAGACAAATGATATATTTCTAAATTATTCATACCTTGCAGCTTATTTTAATAATGTCCCTGGTTTCATTAGTGACAAACTCAAGGCTACCCTTGAAATGGTTTGGCAACACATATCAAATCTTCGAACGGTCAAAGGTATAGTTTTTGCTTACGACGAAGCTCAAACATTAAGCGATCATTCGGAAGATAAACAATATCCATTATCTTTATTGCTAGACGTATTCACCTATATACAAAAAAAGAACATACTTTTTATTCTTGTTCTGACAGGATTACCTATGTTGCTTGCAAACTTGGTAGAAACAAGAACATACTCAGAAAGACTATTCCATGTAGTAATATTGGAAAAACTCACGGACGAAGAAAGCAAAAAAGCAATCGTCAAGCCTATCGAAAAAACACAACATCCTTTGAAATTTAATGAAAAGGCGATAAATGAAATTGTGTTGCAGTCAGGCGGATACCCTTTCTTTATACAATACATTTGTAGAGAAGTTTTCGATGTTTTCTTACAACAAGTTAATGCAGGTCAAAAATTATCAATACCTATGGATGCAATTATTCAAAAGCTGGACAGCGATTTTTTTGCTGGCAGATGGGCGAGAGCAACAGAAAGGGAAAGAGATTTACTTATGCTAATAGCAAATTCAGGAAAAACAAAGTTCAAGGTTCATGAGATTGTTGTAATTTCGAAGAAAAGCAAAGTAAAAAGCTTTGGAAGATCACAAGTAAGTCAAATGTTCAGACGACTTATTACAGCAGGATTATTATATAGGGATAGTAACGGAAATTATTCCTTTGCAGTGCCACTATTAGAACAATACATCCTAAGAGTACAGAATACGGGAAAAAGGCAACTAACCCTAAATGGAAACAAAGCCTTTCCTTCACTGTTTAAAGTCTGAGAACTTACCCTATTATTGCTTGAAATGTTCAATCTCCCGGGGAAATAATAACTGATAAGGATATCCAACGTAATTCCTTCGAATTTCCCCAATCTTTAAAGATTTCAGAAAAGTTATCATTTTGTCTTTAATTTCGGGAGGTTTTGTATTTTTTGCTGCGTCAATTGCTATTTCGTAATCGTTAAAATTCCAAACTTCTCTCTTTTTATCAACAGACACTAATTTTTTAAAGTTTAATACACTAAAGATCTTTTCCACCTGCTCAAGGCTGCCAATTTCGGTTTCGTATTCATCACAATGATGACTTCCTCCATCTTTTTCATGGTGCCAGTTTTTATAAGTAATGTAGTATCTGCTATCCGAATCTCTCAGTCGCAGCCATTCACTAACCGGCCTGACTTGAGTAAAATCTCTATGTTTAGGAGTGTAATAGGTGTCTACTTGCTGCACCTTTTCACCAAGATTCCATTCTCCTTTAAGAATCGTAACAGTGGTGCTGGCCTCTCTATCTTAACTTGAATTTCTATTTCTATGTTCTTACGTGCCACACCCAAACTATACACGAAGGCAACATGAGAGTAAAGCAACGCAGGACTTATAAATATTCTCTGAACATTTTCTAAAGGATCTCAATAACATCATCTAGCTGTATATCGTCAATGGCTGGCTTTAAAAGTATTCCGCATTCTTCGCCTTTTTTTGCTTCATTAACTTCTCCAGCGCCGATATGAAGACTTTTCACGCGTGAGACATAAACTGGAGTTTCGTTGTCTTCCCTAAATATTCCAATTCTTGATCCGACCTTGAATCTTCCACCTTCAACTAGGGTTCCCGCCACTTTCATGTTAGACTTTGGTAGTGTAAAAACTTTTATAACAAGGCCTTTCCCTTTAACTTTCGCCTCTTCTATTTCAAGAACCCCCTGAAGTGCGTCTTCGACTTCCTCAATAAGAGCATAAATTATCTCATGCTCGCGAATTATCACCTTATGGCTTTTGGCAAGCTCTAAAACAGAGGCCGGGACATTTACGCGAAATGCCATAATTACTGCTCTTCCTGACGAAGCAAGCAGAACATCTGACTCTTTGGCATCTCCTGCGCCTGATAAGAGGATATTCGGGATAGCTTCTTCAACTTTAAGCTTATTTATTGATGAAACAATTGCTTCGCATGTCCCTGCAGTATCAGCTTTTATTAAAAGATTAAGGATTTTCTTGCCGGTAAGGGGATCAATCGGAGTTTCTGAAGCCACTGGAGCTTCCATCGCCCCCGAAATTTCTGATGTCTCAGATTCTTTGCCCAGACTCGATTTTGAACCTTTCTCTTCATTTTTCTTTATTACATCCCCAGACTGCGGAAGGTCAGAAAATCCCAGAATTTCAACTGCGTCACCTGGAACAGCCGATTTTACAACCTTTCCGAGCGAATTCGATAAAGACCGAACCTTGCCTTCTGCTTCTCCTGCAGAAATTTCATCTCTCAAATTTAGAGTCCCATCTTTTACAACAGCCGATACCATTATGCCTTTTTTCGGATCATGCCTCGACTCGATAACAAGAGCCTCAAAAACTCCGTTTGGATCTGCTGAAAGTTTGTCTTTATTCATTTCAGCAATTAAAAGGATTACATCAAGAAGCTCATTTATGCCTGTGCCTTTCAGCGCAGACACCTCGACTGCAACAACATCACCCCCAAAGCCCTCAACTGGGATATTATTTTCAGCCAGCTGTCTTTTGACTCTCATGATATCAGCTGAAGGAAGATCGCATTTGTTAATTGCCACGATTATTGGAACATTTGCAGCTTTGGCATGCATTATCGCCTCTTTAGTCTGTGGCATAACGCCGTCGTCAGCTGCAACGACAAGTATTACTATGTCTGCAGCAGCTCCTCCGCGGGCGCGCATCTGCGAAAACGCTTCGTGTCCCGGAGTATCTATAAAAGTTATCTTCTTCCCGTTGTTTTCAATTGTGTAGGCACCAATATGTTGGGTGATTCCACCAGACTCGAGGGACGTTAGTTTTGATTTTCTTACTGCATCAAGAATCGATGTTTTGCCATGATCGACATGACCCATTAACGTAACTATAGGAGGCCTGTAGACAGCCTTTTCTTCTGTTTTCTGCTGACTTTTCTTTTTTACCATAATGAACTTTACTCTTTTCCATCTTCGGTGTTTTCAGAATCTTTTTGCTTATTCTCGGGGTCTGTGCCGGAGACCTCTTTTTTGGGTTTATCTTTGCCCTTTTTTTCTTTCTTCGCGGTCTTGACGGGTTTTTTCGTCTTGGATTTGCTTTCTTTTTCATCTTTTGCTTTATCTTTACTGTTCTTCCGATCTTTTTCTTTGCCTTCGCCCTCTGTCTTCTTCTCCGATCCTTCGGGCCCATTGATATTTATCCTCCATCCAGTAAGTTTTGCAGCCAGACGGGCATTCTGGCCGTGATTTCCTATTGCAAGAGAAAGCTGATCTTCTGAAACGATTACCACAGCACTATGCTCTTCTTCGTTCAGCATAATGTCAACGACATGGGCGGGTGAAAGGGATAGTGCGATAAATTTATCAGGACTTGGGTGATAATTTATAATGTCGATTTTTTCTCCGTTTAACTCGTCGGTAACCGCCTGGACGCGTATTCCCCTTTGGCCAATACATGCCCCTGACGGGTCGACCTTATCATCTGAAGAGGATACCGCGACTTTTGTTCTTTCTCCCGCCTCGCGTGCAATTTCCTCTATTTTTACAACACCAGATTCGATTTCGGGAACCTCCTGTTTAAAAAGCTCCTCTATAAATCTTGGATCTTTTCTCGAAAGAATTATCGCGGAGCCACCTTCGTCTTTGTCTGTAACTTCTTTTACCAAAACTTTATACTTCTGGTTTACTGAATATCTTTCATTAGGAATCTGCTCTGAAAAGGGGAGAATGCCCTGGGTTTTTCCAACATCCATTATTACGGTGTCTTTATCTATTCTGAAAATGTATCCAGGGACTATCGTTCCGATCAGTTCACGGTATTCGTTTGCAATTGATTCTTTTTCTGCTTCGCGGATTTTCTGAAGTATTACCTGCTTGGCTGTCTGCGATGCAATGCGTCCAAAACCTGCAGGGGTGACATCTTTTTTGTCGAAAAAGACCTTTACTTCACCGCTATCAGAATCTATGTCGGCCGAAAGCTTCTCGATTTCTTCTTCCTCTATAGGATGATCTTTCATGTAAGCAGCAACCAAGGCTTCTTTCAAAGTTGCAATTACTTCTTCTGTTGATATATTTCTTTCTGCAGCTACTTGGTTTAGCGCTGCTGTAAACTCTGTTATCGGCATATTTTTGTTATTTTACTGTGGTTGCCTTTCTAAAAAGAAAAAGTGAGGAAACCTCACCCGGACAACTAAACAACCTACATTAAGATAGCAGAGAATCAACATTTCGTAAAGACCGACGCGAGGCAGCTTGCAAATCTGATTAGGAGAAAAAAGTGAATACGCTCAAGACAGACTTACTTCGGCCATTTCGAAATTATAAGAGGATCCTTTTCTGCTTTCGGAATTTGTCCCCAGATTTCTTCGGTAACAAAAGGCATAAAAGGATGAAGAAGTTTAAGGCAGTTTTTGTAGACATGAAAAAGAATTGACAAGCAGGCTTTATCTCCATTTCCTGCTCTTTCCTTTGAATACTCCAGATACTCATCTGCAAATCTGTGCCAGATGAACTGGTAGATTTCTTCTGAAGCAAAATCAAACCTAAATTTTTTAAGATTCTCTGTCACTGATTTAATCAGTTTTTTAAGATCCTTAACGATTGCTTTATCCTCTTTTGTCAATCCTTCCATGTCTGGAGAATACAAGGGAACATCCTCATAACTTTTATACCCAGCTCTGTCAAAAGACCCCAGTATATACCGGCCTATATTCCAGATTTTGTTAGCGAAGTTTCGCATTGCGCGGATTTTGTCGTCACTTACTGAAACGTCGCTGCCCTGAGAAACTCCGTAAATGAGCGTCATTCTAACTGCATCGACCCCGTATTTGTCTGCCATCTCAATTGGATTTATCACATTTCCCTTGCTTTTACTCATTTTCTGTCCTTTCTCATCAACAACCCTGGCATGCATATGGGTGACTTTAAAAGGAACATTCCCTGTTAAATAAAGTCCAAACATTATCATTCTTGCAACCCAGAAAAAGAGAATATCCCATAAAGTATCTAAAACTGATGTTGGATAGAAATATTTAAAATCCTCTGAATCAGGATATCCGAGAGTTGTGACCGGCCACTGGCCGGATAAAAACCATGTGTCAAAAGTATCAGTTTCCTGCAGGATGTTTTTACCGCCACATTTCTCACACTGTATGCATGCATCCGGTCTCTTTTGGCCAGCTTTATCGTTTAACGAATATTCCGACTCAACCGGAGCAGTAAGCGACTGAAGTCCTCCTTTTATTTCGGCAAACGTGTATCTCCCTTTTAATTCTGTGTATTTTCTGGAGATCTTTCCTCCATTTTTATCCAGAAAAGTGATCTCTATATTAGGATTACAATCCAGGCAGTACCATGCAGGAATCCGCGGTCCCCATACGATTTGGCGCGAAATATTCCAGTCGGTGATATTTTCCATCCATCTGAAATACATTTTCTCAAAGCGCTTTTTTGGAACAATTTTTGTCTTGCCCTCTTTAACGGCCCTGATTGCGGGCTCTGCCAAAGGCTTGGTTTTCACATACCACTGTGGCATAAGCATTGGCTCTATTGTCGTTTTGCACCTATAGCAGGAGCTGATAGTGTGAACAAGCGGTTCAATTTTTACCAGACTTCCTGCGATTTTAAGATCGTCAAGCACCGCCTCGCGTGCTTTGAGAATTTTCATCCCTGCATATTTTTCTTGGACATTAATCATCCTTCCGCTTAGATCTATTGATCTAATAATAGGGAGCTTATGCTTCTGCCCGATTTCATAATCCGCTGGATCATGAGCTGGAGTAATTTTAAGGGCTCCTGTTCCAAAATCTTTTTTAACCAGGTCATCGGAAATTATTGGTATCTTGCGATTGATAAGAGGAATTACCGCTTCTTTGCCGACAATATTTTTGTAGCGCTTGTCGGTTGGATTAACTCCTACTGCCACATCTGCAAAAATTGTTTCAGGACGCGCAGTTGCAATTTGAATAGAACCGTAATTAAGATAATAAAGGGAACCAGTTTCTTCAACATGGTCAATTTCAAGATCAGAAAATGCAGTCCCGCATTTAGTGCAGTAATTAACAAGACGCTCTCCTCGGTAAATCAGACCGTCTGAATGGAGCTTTCGAAAAGTCTCTAAAACCTTCTCAACAATTTCGGGCTCAAGGCTGTAGTGGTAGCGGGTCCAGTCGAGAGAAAACCCAAGATGTTTCATTTGATCCCGGTTAATATCCTTATTTTTTTCTACAAATTCCGAAATCATCTTGTATAAAGTGTTTCGGTCAAAATCAAAACGGCTCTGGTCTTCTTTTGCCAGGTGTTTCTCGAAAACATACTGGGTTTCGATCCCTGCGTGGTCGCCTCCTGGAAGCCAAAGCGTTGGATCACCCATCATTCTGTGCCATCTGACGAGTATATCCTCTATGGTAAAAAGAGCATGCCCCATATGCATAGGATCGCTTGCATTAGGAAGAGGCAGGAGGATTGTAAACGGCTTTTTTGATTTATCGATTTTTGGGGTAAAATAACCGGATTTCTCCCACATCTCGTAAATTCTGCGTTCTGATTTTTTGTGGTTGTAGACTTTGTCCATACAAAGGGCGGGAAATTCAAATACTTATGCAGGTATTATAAATGATTGTCTTTGCAATGTGTAATATAATATTAAAATGGGATCACTTCCTGACGAGAACACATGGAGATTTACTGCTGTGTTAAATCGCAAGATAGAAACGGGTAAGCTCATGAATGCGTTAGGACACATGACAGTAGGGCTGGCGGGAGGATATGAAAACCCAGAAAAAATGTGCTTTCTGCAGTACAAAGACAAAGACTCCGGTATCCATCCAAATATATCTCACTTTCCATTTATCGTTCTTTCTGCTAACAACTCAAATCAGATCAGAAATATAAGAATTGCCACGTTAAATTCTGGAATAAAATTTACTGATTTCACAAGCACCATGACAGTTGGGACATCGCAGGAACAGATGGATACAACCAACTCCACGTATGAAACCGACCTGGAGTACTACGGAATATGCATGTTTGGACGCACCGATGAGATTAAAGAGATAACTAAGAAATTCTCCTTATTCAGATAAAAATAACACAAAGCTAAACTTTTTCTAAACAAATGAAAACGGATAGGAATGAAAGCATTTTTGAGGGACGAGGGTAAACGGGGTAACCCTGGTTACGGGATGATCCTTATTTGAGCTTCACATAGTTCTGCTTTGCTGTCTGCAAGGTTTTCAATGGCTCCTTTCCGGCCAGAATCTGATCTATGATCCAGTTCATTACATCTACATATTTATCATTCCCCGACTGATCAGCGATCTGCAAAGCAACAGCCCAAGGAGCCTGCTGGACAATTGCACCGATATAAGGGGTGGTCTTAATATTATCCATTAGAGAAACATCACTGTAAATTTCGCCGAAACGCCGGTATTTCGATTCCTCGCTATAAAGCATAACCTGCTGTTCGGGCTGACTCAGCCAGTTCAAAAAATCCCATGCAGCTTTCTTCTTTGCAGGATCAGAATCGGCAGAAACAGTTTCTACCCAAAACGATGCCAATGTTTCTTTAGTCAATGTCCCATCGGCATTCGGAAGCTGAGGCACAGGAGCAGCTGCAAAATTCAAAGTCGGATTAAGAGATAAAACTTCCAAGATCTGCCAGCTGTTCCCAAACGCCATAGCAGTCTTTTGGGCTGCGAAAGCAACAATCGAATCCGGCATAGCATCATCCCAGACCTTATCAGCCTTGAAAAAATTTGTATAGAAGGTCACAGCCGAAACTGCAGCAGCCGAGTCGAATGCATCTGGGATTTTTACGCCACTTTGTAAAAGCATTAATCCTAAGATATCTGATGAATTAGAGACATTGGATGCAGTCCCAAGTGCAGCACCTCCTCGCGTGACTTGCTCTCTTGTACGCTTGGTCAGTTTTATCGCATCTTCTCTAAGCTCATCCCAAGATTCCGGTACAGTCAAGCCTTCAGCATTAAACATATCCCTATTGTAAAGAAGAACCAGGCCGTCATACATCAAAGGAATGCACAAGATCTGTCCGCTTGTTGTGACGCATTGATCTTTTGCAACAGGATAAAACCTTTTAGTAAAATCCTCTAAAGATATAGAAGAATCAACGGGGCTAAGCTCATTGTAAAACGCAGGAATCCAGGTCGAATGGACACGCATAATATCTGGCCCGGAACCTTCCTTCAGCCTGGTAAGCAAAGTCCCTCTATATCGTGAGAAATCATTTTCAAAAGTTCTCTGCGTGTAATTGATTGTCACCTTTGGATGGGTCTTTTGATATTTCTTAATAAGAGGATACATAACCTGCGGTGGCTCAAAAACACCCCAGTATTCAAGCGTAACATTCATATCGGCAGGAGGCACGGAGGGAGGCAATAAATACTTGCGGATTAAAAATATTCCCGACAAAACAAGTCCAAGCGAAAGGACAAATGCTAAAAGGATTAAAAGAATCTTTTTTATCTTGGTCATTCAAATAGATTTTACCATTATCAAATAGATAAGAAAGAAGGCCGCGGTATTTTACCTGCTGCGAACGTAAACCGCTCTAAAAGTGCTGCTAAGACAACAGTTTCATCGGGACAAACACTCGGTCGCAGAGCGGTGTCCTATATCAAGTTAACGTGGAATACTTAGTATTTTATTACAGGCGTTTGTGTATATGTATGTGATTAATAAACAAAATAACACCCGAATAAGTATACTTTATCAACTTTCACCTATGGTGATATTTACGTTAAAATCTTATGACAAATGTCTGACGATAATGTTTCAAAAGAAAAACAGATTTATCAACAGAGGGTAACAGAAAATTTTCTGCAAGATTAATAAATTTTAAACTTATTAACATACCCACGTTCCCTGCTTATACTTCTACTGTATTTATATATATAACAAGTATCTAGGGAACCGTGGATAATTTGTTATTAATTTGGACAACAAGGCATAGTAAGGGGTTATTCATTCGCATTAATAATGGCGTATTTAATTTGATCAAGCTCTTTGGTAATAGATACATTGTTGTTTGAAAGCTTTTCAACTTTCCCTATTCCGTGTATGACTGTTGAATGATCTCTATTACCAAGCAGGTCTCCAATAGCCTGAAGATTAATTTTCCCTGTGTGCTTTAAAATATACATACACATCTGTCTTGGATAAACAAGAGTTTTTACTCGTCTTTGCCCCTTAAGTTCTTTTAATGTTACTCCGTAATATTTAGCGACCTCTCTCATTATTACATTCGGAGTTATATGAACTGGTTTGTTCTTATCGATCTCTCCTAGAATTGATATTGCAGTGTCGCGGTTCAGATCTCGTCCAGTGCTTTTAGCCGTTGTGACTGTCTGAAGAAGCTTTGCTTCGAGTTCCCTTATATTGGCAGAAGATACCCCGGCGATAAATTCGAGTACCTCATCCGAAGCTTGAAGCTTCATTTCTTCATTCCGGTCGCGAAGAATAGCAAGCCTAGTTTCGACATCAGGTGGCTGGATGTCGGCAATCATGCCACTTGCAAATCTTGACGAAAGCCTTTCTTCAAGCGTTCTGATTTCATGCGGGGCTCTGTCTGACGTTAGTATTATCTGCTTCTGCCCCATATGCAGGGCATTAAACGTGTGAAAGAATTCTTCTTGGGTTGTATCTTTTCCCGCAATTGAGTGGATATCGTCTACTATTAATACATCTGTATTGCGGTAGCGGGATTTCAATTCGCTCCTTTTCGTATCACTTCCTCCTCTGCCTTTTCGCAGAGCCTCGACTACTTCGTTTAAAAACTGCTCACCGGTTTTATAAAGGACAGTCATATTAGGGTGCTTTTTAAGAATCTCATGCCCAATCGCCTGTACCAGGTGTGTCTTTCCCATTCCGACGCCGGAATACAAAAAGAATGGATTGTAAACTTTTCCCGGAGAATCTGCTATTGCTGTAGAAACGGCGTATGCCAGCCGGTTGCTGTTGCCGACAATAAACCTATCAAACGTATACTGGCTGTTTAGTCCGGTTTCTGAAAGATCGGTACGGTTTTGAACCATTTGCCCGGTTGTTAAAGACGAAACATCTTGTCTAAAAAGCGGGCCAAGATCATCAAGTGCTATCTTTGAGGCCTCCTTCTTGGTGATGCTGAATATTAGGCTGTATTCTGAACCGATTGTTTTGGCAATAATCCTTTTCAGGTATCCATACATCCGGTCTTCCAGAAAATTTCTTTGAAGATCGCTTAATGCCGTTATTTCAATAATTTTGTCGTTTGTATCGATATTTTTGATATATACTCCAGGTATATACGTTTTAAAGTGCATCGGGTTGCATACAATTTCAAGTTCTCCTTTTACTGTATTCCAAAGGTCAGCATAGTTTGGGGATTCCATTGCTGGTTCATTTTATTCCCAGACTTATCCACAGTCAATAAGTATTTGTCCACACGGATATCTGCGCTTTCCAATAATCCATTGGATGTGCTAAAATCCCACCAGTTAGTAGTTTTATAATGCGAGCGAAATACCCCGACCGTAAGGTCGAGGGATTTGAGCCATAAAACTCGCAAAGCGAGCATTACTTTTCCACCGAAGGTGGGAATGCAAGGAACGAAGTGACGCTACAGCATACCGCGTGCGTAAGCTCGCGGTAGTTGATAATTTCCTACTGCTGAGGATAAGTTTGAGTTTTCGGCAGTGTTTTCTTATATCTTAATATGCCGAAAAAAACCTGGCAGCCAAAAGTTAAAAAAGGAAACAGAAAACACGGATTCCTAAAAAGGATGTCTACCAAAAACGGCCGAAACGTTCTTAGCAGAAGAAGGGCTAGGGGAAGAGTTCGTCTCGCAATAAACCGGGGCGAAAAGTCTTGAGTTAACAATTCCCATTGCTTAACCGAAAATACAGTTTAAAAACAAGATATAATTTCAGGGCTGTTTTAAACGGTGGAGATACCTTTCACGCTTCTCACCTGATTGTGAAGTATCTTCGCAAAGACGAAAAAGCCTTCGAGGGTCAAGCAGATAAAAAGTTTGCTGTAATAGCTTCAAACCGGTTTTGCAAAAAAGCTGTAACGCAGAATAAAATAAGAAGGATGGTTCTGGACAGCGTCAGAAAAAAAATCGATAAATTTGCAAAATATTATTATTATGTGTTTATTCCTAAAAAAACTCTGATTAATGAAAATGGTAAAATTGCCGTTGACGCCAAAAGTATTGATACAGAAATTGATACGTTTTTATCAGAGGTGGATTTCTCTTGATCGCGGTGTTTTAAAAGGATTAGGAGTAAAAGTCTGCCGGTTTGAGCCGAGTTGTTCTGAGTATGCATATCAGTCTTTGGAAAAATACGGGATCGTAAAGGGAGGATTCATGTCTATATGGAGGATCATCCGCTGCAACCCGTTTTCTAAGGGAGGATGTGACCCGGTTAAATAATGAATATATTTTCTGAAATCTGGAATACGCTTTTATATATCCCCATACTTAATATTCTGGTTCTTTTCTATCATCTTTTCTTCAGCAATTTCGGTTTGGCTATAATTGCTATTACGCTGGTTATCCGCGTTGTTACTTATCCTTTGTCAAAGCCTGCTTTAGAACTGGCGCAGAAACAGAAGGCTCTTCAGCCCGAAATAGAGAAGCTCAAAAAGAAATATAAAAACAAACAGGTTTTTGCCAAAAAGCAAATGGAGCTTTACCGCGAGCACGGGATAAATCCTGCTGCTGGATGCCTTCCGCAAATTGTACAGCTTATCGTGGTTTTGGCTTTGTATAAGGTTTTTACGAACCTGCTGGCTGCAAATGGGGTTGCCGTCGCAGAAATAAATGCACTTCTTTACAACTGGGATTTTCTTAAATTTGCTGAAGGAGCCCGGCTGAATACGACCTTCTTGTATCTTAACCTGGCTAAACCTGACCCGGTATATGTCCTTCCTGTTCTTGCGGCTGGGGCTCAGTTTCTAATGTCAAAATATACCATGGCAACTGCAGGAAAAATGGAGAAACCTGTTAAGGATACCACTGACAAAAAAGACGATGTTATGTATAATATGCAGCAGCAGATGACTTATTTAATGCCGATAATGACTCTTGTTATCGGTATTAGGCTTCCGTCGGGTCTTGTTTTATACTGGTTTGTGTCAACGTTTCTTATAGTTTTACAGTACGCTTTAGCCAAAAAGAAACCTGCCGGCCAAAGCTGATAAATATGGACAAAGATAGGGTTAAGTCTATGATTGGTTCTCTTTTAGAAAGCTTGGGCAGTTTTCTTGAGATGGAGTTTAAGGTCAGTTTTGATGACTCAGACGAGTCGGTTTTAAAGGCTGATATTGAAACCGGCAGCGCAAATCTTCTTATAGGCTACCGAGGAGAAAATCTTAGTGCGCTTCAGCACTTTATAAATGTTGCCGTTTACAAGCAATTCAAAGACGAAGCGAGAGTTATGGTTGATATTGCCGATTACCGCGGACAGCGCAACCAAAAGCTTGCTGATCTGGCAGAAAGTGCTGCGAGCAAGGCCAAAGAAATAGGCAAACAGATCGCACTTTATCCGATGAACAGTTTTGAGAGAAGAATTGTCCACGAAAAGATTTCAAAGATTGAAGGGGTTTCATCCCATTCCGAAGGGGAGGGGCTTAACCGGAAGATTATTATATCTCTGGGTGCAAAGGAATAATTATGAAGTTTACTGTACTAAAAGAAAATTTTTTCAAGGGGCTTAATGTTGTCGGCAAGGCCATTAATTCCCGTACCTCGATGCCCATTTTATCAAATGTTCTTATCAAGACCGAAAAGGGAAGGCTTAGCATGACGGCATCGGGTTTGCAGCTTTCAATTACTGCAAAGATCGGCGCCAAGGTTGACAGCGATGGGGCAATTGCTGTTCCGGCAAGGCTTCTTGCTGAATTTGTATCTCAGGTTTCTGGGGAAAAAATTGATGCGGAGCTGAAAGGGTCGATTTTTAAGGTTAATACCGATAAATCCAGTGCAAGTTTTGCAGGAGCAGACGCCGGGGAATTCCCAACTATTGATCTTGTTGATAAAGGTCTAGAGGTGGAGTTATCCGCAAAGGAATTTACGCAGGTTCTCCAGCTTGTCGGTTTTACGGTTGCATCAGACGAGGGAAGGCCGGTTTTGACTGGAATTTACTGCAAGGCAGAAGGCTCCTCAATAATTTTTGCTGGTACTGATGGCTTTAGAATGGCGGAGTACAAAATGAAGCTTGGCAAAAGCGTTTCTGAGAAAATTGAGTTTATTGTTCCTGCCAGGTCTTTTATTGAAGTCGGGCGGGCGTTTGTAACTGAGGACGAGAAGTTAACCCTGGTTGTTGATCCGGAGCGTAACCTTGTTGCGATGAAAGCAGCCGATATGGAGGCTCATTTTAGGATAATAGATGGAGAATATCCTGATTATCAGTCAATAATTCCTGCAGAATTCAGTTCTGAAGTTCATATATCCAAATCGGAATTTGAAAATGGGATTAAGCTTGCCAATATCTTCTCTCGCGAAAGCGGTAATATGGTAAAGCTTGTTGTTAAAAAAGGATCTGTTGAGTCTATATCCCAGCCGACAGAAACTGGGAGCAGCAGCAACGAAATGAGTGCAGAGGTCACCGGCGAAGAGGTCGAAATAGCATTTAATGCAAAATATCTGCTTGAATTTCTGGCAAATGCCACCGAAGACGATCTTGTCTTTAAAATTTCAGAACCCCTTAAACCGGGTCTTTTCAAATTCGAAGGCAAAGATCACTACTTATACATCGTCATGCCAATGAAGGCAAACTGGTAGGGGTGTTCAAAGCAGCAATATGGACACAAAGACGTTAGAAACATCAAAGATGACAGATCCAGGGGCTTTGGCTTTTTGGACTGCATATTTAAGGAGCTGGGGAATCAACCGCGATTTCTTTGAGCTAATCCCTGAGGATAAGTACGATTTTCGAATGGTAGACAGTCTCGAAACGAAATCTGATACTCCTCGAGAGAGTGTTGCTCACCAGATAAGTGTACAAAGGAGTTACTTGGATGGTGCCCAAGCAGGAGAAATAAAGTTTGGTTCTATATCTGTCAAAACATTAGCTTTTAAAGAGATGTCGAAAGAAAAGTTGCTTAAGGAACTGGCAAACGCTAATCGTGAGCTGTTTACGTTTTTGTGTGATCCAGAGATAAATAAGAAGGTAACAAGGGTTCCATGGAGCCGAAATCCTGTTGGTGTGACCGTGGCATTATGGAGTCTAAACTCTCATGAGATTCTACACACCGGCTGGAATTTAGCGTTAATGGATCACCTCAGGATAAAAAGATATCCCTCTTTAATTGCAATGTGGGGGTAGTATTACGTTTACATTTGGAACCGTTCCGTTTTAGACAGTTCCCTTTGAAGTGCTACCATTTGACCCTTTTGAGTTTTTTGATAATTTTTTTATCAGAAGTTTAAATAGAGTATCAGTAACTTTCGACGTAGTACTTCTTCTCCAAAACCTCTATCGTCTCTTTTTCGACCATTGATATAAGAAGCGGGACATCATGAAATAGATTGGGAAGTTTTAGTATTTCCTTTTTAGGCATCCAGATATTTTTTCCGCCGTCAAACTCTTCGGCGAGTTCCCCATTAAGATTAGCTACTTTTATTATAAAAAAGAATTTATCTTCTAGTAATGTTTTGTCTTTTTTTGAAAAATCCATCTTGTGTTCTATTCCAACAAGCTTTGGGCTTCCATTAAGTCCGGTTTCTTCCTTTAGTTCCCTTTTAGCAGTTTCATAAACAGTTTCGCCCCATGTGATTTTCCCTGTGATAAATCCAAAATATCCATAATATGGCTGTTTCAGTCTCTGTTGGACAAGATAAGTCTCATTATGTTTGTTGTGCTTACATAACATGCACACTCCAATCTTAGCTTGTCTTTCTATTTCAACTTTTTGTGTATCGAAGCGATTTGCAAATTCCTTTCCTGTCGTAGTAAGTTCGTATAATCCGTCTTCGGTCTTTATTACAAGACCCTCTTTTAGTAGTTGCTTTATGTGAAAATTAAAATGGTCTGATGTGATTCGTGTAATGTTTAGTTCTGAATACCTGGCTTTTGGTTTGAAAAGGAGAAATTTGAGGACTTCAGCCTGAATTGGATGTATTTCTCGTTCTCTCATTGGTTAGATTTTAAAGCTTATTAAAGAAAAATCTAGTAAAGTTGACTTTAGTTAAAGATAAACTTGTGATTGAAAAACTATTAAAACGTGTAAAAGGTTGCGACGGCAACGTTAAAGAGGGACTGTGGTAAACGGGATCACCCTGATATCCTGAGGCAGCGTTTCACTGGTTCAGATTTATTGTTCCTTTTGTAAAATCTCCTTGTTCGTCAAGGCCTGTTGAGTAGGGATTTGGCATTACGGGTCTTTGTGGAGGTATGGTTTGACTCTGTACTGGTTTTGGAGGTATTGATGGGTCTTGATCCTTGATTGGTTCAGGAGAATGTGGATCCGGCTGGGTTTGTTCCGGTGATGGCCGTGGTGGTGTTTGAGTACGGTTTTGATTCTGATACTGTTTCAAATTTTGAAGCTGCGGAGCAGGCCTCTTTGGCGCCATTGGAGCTGTCTGAGTCTGGGCTGCTGAACTCCATTTTTGAGCTACTGTTTCAGACGCCGGCGCTTCAGGCTGAATTTGTGGAGCTCCTATTGGAGATTCCAGAATTTCTGTCTGGTCCATTGAAACATCTGGCTGTATCTCTGGTGCCTCTGTCTGTATTTCAGCGTTACTAGTTGGGGTCTGATATTCCGTCTCAGTCATTGTTGGAGCCGTCGCCTGCATTCCCCCGGAAGTACCAGTCCTTTGAGCCGATTTTAAAATTTCAGGATCTATTTCAGATTCACGTTTCATTTTCAAAAGCTCCTCAGGATTTGTAGTTATAAGCCTATGTTCCTGGGCTGATGCCCTTACCTGAATCGCAACATGATTTGCACCTGCAAAAAAGAGGCCCTCTCCGATTCCAGCTGAAAGAAGAAGATTCTTCTCTCCTTCTGAAAGGTAAAACACCTCGGCTATTCTATCTATTGCTGCCGGATGCTGTTTAAGCAGAATCTGTATAGACGAGTTTGTTACAACCGCCTTTCCGTAGTCGGTATTAAGAAAGTCAGCAACATCCTGAGTTACAGTTGTTAATCCCAGGTAGTATTTTCTGGCTCTTTTTGCAAGCGAGTAAACGAAAGCAGCTGAATCTGGGTATCTCATAAGAGTCCAGGCCTCATCAAGTATCAAAAGCCTCTTTTTCATATCATGCTTGATTTTCGTCCATATAAAATCAAGTATCATAAACATAGCGATAGGCCTTAAAACATCCTCCAAATTTCTTATTGAGAACACAGAAAAGCTGTTGTCTAAATCAACATTCGAGCGCTGGTCAAAAATCCCCGCAAGAGACCCTTTAAGGTACCTTTCCATTCTTTCGGCAAGAGACTTCGATTCAGGCTCATCCATGGCCAGAAGGACCTTGTAGAGATCCTCAAGAAGCGGAGGCTCCCTATTCTGTGTTGTTGGATCCTGTGTGATCCCCTTCAGACGGTAAGTATCTACAAGGGCGCGGTCAAGTATTGCCGATTCAGACGGGGACATATCTCCAAGCATTATTCTTAAAAGTGCATGCAGGCTGAGGATCTTTAAACTAAGCTGATCTTCCTGTTCTGCAGTTTCGGGCAGTTCAAAAGGATTGATTTTCGCCTTGCTCTTCATGTTGAAGTCAATATATTCTCCTCCTACTGCTTCGCAAAGCCGTCTGTATTCAGTTTCAGGATCAATTACAATGACATCAACTCCAAAAAGCAGATACCTGAGAGCCTCTAGTTTTACAAGATAAGACTTTCCTGCGCCTGATTTTGCAAATATCACAGAGTTTGCGTTCTCAAGCGAAAACCTGTCAAAAATTACAAGCGAGCCATTGTGCTGGTTTACTCCATATAAAATTCCCTCGTTGGCGGTAAGTTCTGAAGATGTAAATGGAAATGTTGTGGCTACAGAGGTTGTATCCATATTCCTGATTACCTGCAGTTTGTCGAGGCATACAGGGATGCTTGTCTGAAAAGCCTGCTCCATTTCAAGCGTTGCCTTTTTGGATATTAAAGAAAGGGATCCAAGCGTTGATTCAACCTGATAGGTGACACTGTTAAGTTCATCTATCGTGTCGGCTGATATCGTGACATAAAAAGAGAAGTGGAAGAACCTTTCTATGCCTTTTACAAGCTGTTCCTGTAATGATTTTGCATCACCGAGGGCAGCTTGGACAGCCGGGTCGATTACTCGGCCTTTTTCGCGGGCAATATTGATTGTCGCCTCCATTTCTGCAATTTTGCGTCTCAGGTCGTCAAGAACGTTTCTTGCATTAATCGGATAATAAAACATTGTGATATTAATGGAGCGGTCGAAGTTTATTATCGGCTCAAGCCAGTTTGCTCCTACAAAGCGGGGATAGCCTGATACAAAGAGAGTCCTGAAATACTTGTCGCCGATTTTAAGATAGTTGAAATCTACTTCTATCGCGCTTGGAGCAATGATATCCTGAACACTTGGAATTCCTTTTGCCAGTTTTCTTTCAGCAGTTGATTCATTTTCAATATTTTCCATCTTTTTCTTCATTACAAAAGATGAAGCTGCAGCAGCGACTTTTGATTCGTTGGGATTTTCAGAATTCTTTGTTTCAGTACCAGCAGAGTTTTCTGTCTTTGGATCTGAATTTCTTTCTTTCTTTTTTAAAAACGGCAGGTTTATACCCATTTTATGCGATTTTTGGCTCTACCAGCGCCGAAGTATACTCATTAATATCCCCGCGGATTTTTTGCGTCTGCGAAGTTTCGCTATTGTATATCTCGTAGAACAATTTTATAAGCTCAGCCGTATTAAGCTGTAAAGCTTTGATCCCGATTCGTGAAAATTCTTTTATCATAAAATCAATTTTTGGAGCAAGATCTGCTTTGGCTTCTTGTAGAATTTTGTCAACATTTATTTTCCCTTGGCCTTTTTTCTTTCCTTCTATTAGTGATTCAATCCAGCCAAAAGGCGTGCTTGACGGAAGGAAAGTTTTGTAAGGAACAGAAACATAAAATTTCTTGTCCAGCACTTCGCCTTTTGTTACAAGCTCATCTTTTATAAATGTCCGATAGGCGACTATTTGCTCTTTTATTTTCGAACTTGATTGTTTTGCTTCAACTTCTTTAACTTTTTCAAGATAGTCGCTGATGTCCATCCTTTTTGATCTCATTGTAATTTGTATAGGGAATGAAAGGGAATTCAAAAGTGAGCTGAAGGCAGCGATGGCTGCATCCTGCTCTCTTAGCGAAAGAAGATCGAAGTTTATTGCAGTTGTCTCAAGAACTATGACTGCACCACCGTTTTTTAATACAACAATATTATCTTTTATATCGGCTATGTCTAGATGTTCCTGTGTTGTCGCCAAGATTTTACTGGCCATTATGTCTCTTTTGCAACAAGATAGACTGGTGGAATATTTTTTCCTGTGGCTTTAACCGAGATTATATCAAACTTCTCTCCGCCTTTTATTACTTCTATGGTGTATTTTCCGTCTGGCAGAGAGGTCTGTGTTTTGAACTGGCCGAGCTTGTTTGTTTTTAGAGCTCTAACAACGTCTCCGTCACCGTCTTTTATTATAATTACCGCGCCTTCAACCAAATCTCCGCTCCTCCCTTTTACTATTCCTGTAATGACATTTGGATCGGCATTATTAAAGCCGATTGGAGAAGCAGCTAATCCTGATCCGGTGTCGGCTGGAGTTGTTGATGTGCTTTGACTTCCTGCCATTTCAATCTGCTTTGCTTTGTCTTTAAGAAAATCCAGTTCTGATTGTATCTGTGTTAGCTTATTTTTCAGGTTACGGTTGTTTTCTGTCAGAGATTTCACGGTGTCTTTAACTTCTAGAGAAACATTGTCTGCCTGATCCTGGTCTATGCCTTTTCCTTTGCTCTGGCTTATTTTTTCTGATATTTTTTCTCTTTCCTTTGAAATGTTTTCGTATTTTGTCCTGTAAAATTCTATTCTTCCTTCATTCTGAGAAGGATCGTCTGCGCTGTATTTAAGCTGTACTCTCGCCTTCTTCATAACCTCGAGAAGTTCGCCTGCCTGTTTTGCAAGCTTGTCTTCCTGTCTTTTTATTTCTTCTACATCTTCTGTGAGAATTGTTGTGGGAAGTTTTGATTTGGTGGCTATATTTATTTCTCCCCTTAATTCAGGCGGAAGATTGACTAAAGCTCTATCTATCGGACCCGGAGATGTAATGTCGATTTTAACCGGGCGTCTGTCGAATCCTTCCATAAAATCAAGCTTTGATTCTATTTCATCCTGATCCATTTTCTTTTTGGCGGGTTTCAAAGTCTTGACTTCGGGTGTCTTTGCCTCAGAAGTTTTTATCCCTGGAAGCTTAAATTCTGGAAGTTCAGATGGTTCGGGTTCCTCTTGGGTTTCTAGAGCAACTGCTGGGGTGCCTCTCATGTCTGGGAGTCTATCTGATTGAGGTATATCAATCGGCAGATCGGCAGTTGAGCTTGCAAATGCCGAATGTATGTTTTTAAGATTCATATCTTCATATTTGTCTATATCGGTTTGGATTTCTGGCAGCTGGCCAAGATATTCGTCGAGTTTGCTGCGGCTTTTGGCAGGTGTTAGAGTAATAATTTCATTTCTAATTATCTGCGCATAGTCAGCCAGAAAATATGCGGGAGGAGTGTAAGATTTTCTCCAGACTCTCTGCCCAGGACCGGTCATCGCCTTTATAAAACTGATAAGCCATTTATCAAGGCTTCTTTCCTGTATCGGAACGAATGCAACAGCAACAGATAATCCTCCAATAAGAAGCATAAATACCCATCTCCAGAATGCAGGAAGCCCGGATTTATGGAATATGTAGGCAAGGCTCATCCCTGCGAACAGGTACATGAGCTGTCTTACCGTCAGGTCTCCAACAACTTTGAATTCGACATCCATTACATTTTGCGGAACAGGATGCCTTCTTCCTGCAGATCCTTCAATTGTTTCTTCTTTAATAGGCATTATTTGTTGAAACCTCGGTAATGGATTTGCCCTGGTCAATTAACTGAATGTTTCCGTTGTTTATATCAATGATTCCAATGCTTGCAGTTTTAAATTCGTACAGCAGACAGCTTTCACCAATGCAGTTGTCTACTTTTATTCCGATTAATTTATCATCACTGAGCCAGACGGGAAGGATTACCCCCCTTATAATGTTGCGGTGGATATTTGTTTTGGTTTCAAATAATCCGAGGACTACAGAGGTTGCAAACTCATCATCTGTCTTCCAGTAGGCGATTTTGGTTTTGTCTGGAGACATCACCAGTTGAAGTCCAGATGATTCAGTAATTTCAGAGAATTCGGTTGATCCTATTTCTTTGTATAAAAACTTTCCTGATTGTGTGTATCCTATTAGGTTGTTTTCAACAAGGAACGGATCGGCTGCGTCTCTTATCTCGTCTACTTTTGCTCCATTTGGGCTGAAAGCATAAATTATTGGATATATAAGTTCTGTCATTTTGGTTTTATCTTCTTTTGAAGGAATAAGGTCTTTGCGGAGAGTTGAAAAGACAACGTACTGATTGTCTTTTGTAAACAAGACCCTTGATTTGACTTTTGTTTCGTCAACAGCGGTTCTAAAGGATGCCAGACTTGAAGTTATTGCGCCTGTTCTAAGATATAAGTTTGTATTTTTAGTGTCATCGGTTATGTATGCCAAATAATTATCGTCAGTGCTGAAAGTGAATTTTCTTATTATTGTTGCTTTTGTTCTGTCTTCAAGGGATGTTGATTTATCGTTAAGATCGATGGTGACAAGGTCACATCCGGTTTTTTCTTCACAGCTTGAATAGGCGATTTTGTCTTTGGCTTTCCAGTTTAGAGCTGTAAAAGTTTTTAGAGATCCTGGGGGAAGCTCAGCAGCTTTTATTTTGTTTTCACCATTGCTGTCGGCAACCCATATTTCTTTCTGGTTTTTCACATAGGCCAAAAGTACAGGTTGTTTCTCGGGCGGAGGAGGGATTATTGGATTTTCATCGGGCGGTGGTGCAGGAGTCGGCGTTTGAGTCATCGGCCAGAATTTTTTATATGCGAAAATTCCAGCGGGAATTAAAAAAATAATTAAGAAGAGTAATACAGCTTTAGACATATACTTTCTAATTTGCTGTCTTGAAAATAATGGTAATTTTTCTGCATATTCTGACTGATTTACCTTGCTTCCATTGTCTTCTCCCGACATATCCGGCAGCATTGAGTTTTCTTTAGGAATATCTTTGGCAGGAAAAGCTGGATCCTGCACTTTGTTTTCAGCCTGATCCATATACAAGAAGTTTATCACGCAGACATATTTTGTGTGTAGCTGAGGAGGTTTGTCGTAAACGAACTTCAAAGGCAGTATTTACAATCCGCGAAGATGGAATGTCCCAATGGATTTTTCACTTTCTTCCTGTTAAAAGCTTTTTTTTAGTTTCGCGCACCGCAATTTTGGAAAGTGAGTCTCCTTTTTTCGACAGATAGTCTTCAACTTGCCTGCGGTGGTTTTTTATAAGATCCCGCAGAAGCCACGAAACTGCTTTTGTAATCAAAATGTCTTTTTCACCTTTCAGCTTTTCTATGTTTTTAAAGGCGAGTTTGGATATTCTAGAATCATCTGATTGTCTTGCTGGCTTTGTCAGCAGGACCAGGCTGGCGCGCTTTTTATGCACGTTTTTATCTGTGGAGAATTTAGATATAAGATTTTCCCATTCAATCCACTTCTGAAGGAGCTCTTTTGAGGTAAAGTTTGCCTGGCATATGCAGTCCACCTCTGCCCATCCATCTGCATTGTCAAGCCATTTGTCAATTGCTTGTGGATTCAGCTCACTTCTTAATTTGGGCAGATATCCCAAGAGTTTTCCTCCCAATGAAGACTCCTCGTGCGATTCGCCCTTAAAAAGGGAATTCAGCAATTCGGTGTATTCAGAAATCCCAAGATTCTTATGCTCCTTTATCCAGTTTTTTACAAGATTGTTTATTACTTCTGTCTTGATGTTGTAGTAAATTCTTTTCGTCCCAATGTACTTATTACCGCTTTCGGGTTTCTGCAATCCTTCTTTTTTAATATGTTTCTTAAGCCCGTTCAGAAGTTCTATGTGATATTTATTGAAAATTTCTGACAGCATATCTTAATCTTAATATTGAGATTTTAACACAAAGTGAGTCTAGAACTTAGGCATCTCTGTGGCTTCAAGGTTGTTCAGTTGCGCTAGCCGGTATTGACAAGGGTCGCAGTAATACTTATAGTGTTGGTATGACTTATGTGACTACGGTTACTCAAAAAGGACAGATAACACTTCCAAAAACGATAAGGGACAATCTTGGAATAAAGATTTATGACAAAGTAAAGATAGAGGCTTTTGGGAAGAATATAAAAGTTGTGCCTACGCATGACATCCTTGATATTGCGGGAAAGTTCAAGTCGAAAGGAAATAAATCCATCCTTTTGGCGAGAGAATCGTTAGAGAAAAACTATGAAAGAGTCTAAAACCTATTTTATTGACTCTAATATTTTTCTGAGAACAATAATAAAAGATGATGCACGAATGTTTAATGACTGTGTAGGGTTTTTGAAGCTTGTTAAAATGAATAAGGTTAAATCGGTTACTGCAGGGATTATTTTAGCGGAAATAGTCTGGACACTGAAGTCGTTTTACAGGCTTTCAAAAGAAGATGTAATTTACTCGCTTCAAAGTATACATAATCTCCACGGGCTTGATATCGTGGACAAGTACAACTATGAAGGTGCGCTTAGGATCTATAACGATAAATCTGTAAAGTATATTGATGCATTAATATCCTCTATAGATAATGTTTCAAGCCGAGAGTGGATAGTGATTTCATATGACAAGGATTTTGACAAAATTGGGGTAATCAGAATGGAGCCCGATGCAGTAATAAAGAAGATATCATTATAATAATAGATAGATTATTTGTGTTGGAAAAAAGAGTCAACCCCGGAGGCTTTTTCGGACAACCTCCGGGAGTTTTTAGATATCTGAGTTTTACATCATTCCGCCCATGCCACCCGGCATTCCGCCTCCGGCTCCTGGTTCGGGTTTTTCTGGTTGAGGTTCATCTGCAATTAATGCATCAGTTGTAATAATGCTTATAGCAACGCTGACGGCATTTTCCACCGCGCTTCTGGTTACTTTCGCGGGATCAATTATCCCGGCTTCGAGCATATTTTCAAGTACTCCAGTCATTACATTAAGTCCTATATTTTTAGAAAGATTATCCTCTATCTCTTTTATGTACATTCCGGGCTCAAGACCGGCATTTTCGGCAAGCTTTCTGAAAGGCTTTTCAAGCGCCTCGTGAAGGATTTCAACTCCCACTTGTTCCTCTTTGTCAAGCTTAAGGCTGTTTAAAACCCTTCTTGCTTTAAGAAATGCGACTCCTCCTCCTGGGACAATGCCTTCGGCCACTGCGGCCTGAGTGGCATTGACAGCGTCTTCTACACGGTACTTTTTCTCTTTCATCTCTGCTTCAGTTGCTGCGCCTACGCTTATTATTGCGACTCCTCCTATAAGTTTTGCAAGTCTTTCTTGCAGTTTCTCTTTATCGTAGTCGCTTGTAGATTCATCCATTTCTTTTCTGATCTGATTTTCGCGTGCTTTGATTAATTCTTTGTTTCCCTTTCCACCGACGATAGTTGTGTCGTCTTTGGTTGAAATGACTTTATCTGCACGGCCGAGATCTTCAATAGTCACAGAATCCAGCTTTCTGCCGACATCATCGCTTATGAGTTGCCCGCCGGTGACCGCTGCTATATCTTCAAGCATTGATTTTCTTCTATCGCCGAATCCTGGAGCTTTTACCGCAAGAACCTTTAAAGATCCGCGCAGTTTATTGACTACTAGAGTGGCTAGAGCCTGGCCTTCGATATCCTCTGCAATTATTACAAGATTCTGCGTTAACTTAACGAGATTCTCGAGCATTGGAACCAGATCCTGAAGGGTGCTTATTTTTTTATCAGTTATAAGAATATGTGCATCTTCAATCTCTGCGACCATCTTGTCGGGATCAGTTACGAAGTATGCCGATAAATAGCCATTGTCGAAGTTCATTCCTTCTTTGGTTTCTAGCTCCATTTCAAGGCTTCGGCCTTCTTCTATGGTGATTACGCCGTCAGGGCCGACTTTCTGCATGGCGTCGGCGATTATTTTGCCGATCTGCGGATCCTGCGCTGAGTTGGTTGCTACCTGTGTGCGTTCATCCACTTTTATATCTTTTGCCATTTCTTTGATTTTTGCAGTTACTTCTTTGACCGCTTTTTCAAGGCCACGGCGGACAAACATTGGATTGGCTCCTGCTGCGACATTTTTGAGTCCTGATTCAACAAGCGCCTGGGCGATAAGTATAGCAGTAGTGGTTCCATCGCCTGCAACATCATTGGTTTTGGTGGCTGCTTCTAAAACGAGCTTTGCCCCAATGTTTTCGAATTTGTCTTTAAGCTCAATTTCTTTTGCTACGGTTACGCCATCGTGGGTTACAGTTGGAGCTCCCCATGTTTTTTCCAACCCGACATTCCGACCGAGCGGACCCATGGTTGCGCCGACTGCGTTTGCAACTGCGTCTACTCCTTTTTTGAGTTTTGTCTGGGCTTCCTGTTTGTATATAATTTGTTTTGGCATATTTTATTTGTGATCCCAAGAAGTTAGAGAAAAATACTATAGCTTCTTGAACTAATTGATATTTTTTAAACTAAGCAACTAATCTTCGACTACAGCTAAAATGTCGGTGTCGCTGACTATTTTGTATTCGACGCCGTCTATGGTTACGTTGTCTCCGGCCCATTTGCCTTTGATAAGGACTTTCTGGCCTTTTTTAACGCCGGGTTTTATGAGCTGTCCGCTTTCAGAAAATCTTCCTTCGCCGACTGCTATGACTTCTGCTAAATGTGTTTCTTCTTGGGCTTCGTCTGGGAGGTAAATTCCTCCTGAGGTTTTTTCTTTAGGATCTAAAAGTTTAAGAACGACCTTATCTGATATAGGTTTTATCTTCATATTTGTTTTTGGAATTGGGGTTTTCAGATTTTTGAAAGCGCCAATTATCCTCGAAATAATAACTAATATTTATACTATCGGGTCAAAATATAGCAGACCAACCCAGAGAGTGTCAATAAGTAGTTGGCAGTTGAGCGATTGGGATGACAAGAAGAGGAGTCGAAAGGAGTAAATCTCTACTTAGATTAATTCTATCTCTATTGCCCATGTTTTATGGTTTTCCCTAGACGAATCTTAAGTTTGTGCTTCTTACACAAATCCTCTACTATTTTGTCCAGTTCTTCTTGGTATTTTTTGTTTTTGGATTTATAGAATGTGTCTAAAATTTTCGGATCGGCATTTTTCATTTCTTTTCTGAGTCTTCCCAATATGTAACTGGTCAAATTAATATGCTCTACGTAGACTTCTTTTGTGCCTGTGTCGGCAATCGCCTTTAGCAGTTTGTCCAGTTCCTTTTCTTTGCTGATATAGTGAGGGAGCAAAGGGCCGATAAATGCATACGTAGAAATTTTAGCTTTGTTAAGTGTGGCTAAAGCCTTCAGTCTTCTAGACACTGCGGGAGCATATTTTTCAAAATACCTTGAAATAGAGTCGTCAGTTGACGTGATAGTTAATCCAGCCTCCACATGGTGTAGCTTTTGGAGGATGTTTAAATCCCTTAAAACTAAATCTGATTTAGTAAGTATTGCAACTAGTCCTTGAAAGTCATGTTCGAAAAGTGTCTGTAAACATTGTCGCGTGAGTTTATATTTAGCCTCTATCCCTTGATAAGGATCCGTTACTGAGCTTAGAAAAACAGTTTTTCCTTTGCCTTTGTTTTTAATACTTTTGATTTGTCTTTCTAGAAGCTTAGGAGCATTGGTTTTTGCAAAGACATATTTCCCCCAGTCATCAAAAGTTTTTCCGTTGAACCTGCCCATAAAGCTGGCGTAGCAATAAGTGCATCCAAAACTGCATCCAGTGTATGGATTTATTACATAATCGGTATCAGGAAGATTCGATTTAACAAGAATGGATTTTGCCTCAATTTCTTTTAGATCCACAGAAAGATAATATCATAGACCCAAAGAATAGACGAAGACGTGGTTTGCGTGTCCAGTAAAGCTTTTAATTGGTATAATTTCCTTTGAAGAAAGATTCTTTGGCTCGTTCGCCAAGCATGCCCGCCGTAGGAGGGTGGTAAGGCATGAGTCTGCAAGTCGCCTACGGTGACCGATTCCGATACGGGTCTCGGTGAAAATGTATTATGTCTATGTCCTTAGACAAAAGAATAACAGGTTTTATTATGGATATACGAATAATTTAGACAGGAGGATGCTAGAGCATTTAAACGGTCAGGTTAGAACAACTCGTGGGCAGAAACCTGTGTTGATTTATTTTGAATGTTATAAAAAAAAGTTTGAAGCTGAAAGAAGAGAAAAGTTTATCAAGAGTGGACGAGGAAGGGAGCAAATTAAAAAGAAGTTAGGAGATAATTTAAATTTATAGTGTGGCCCGTTCGCCAAGTGGCAAGGCATGAGTCTGCAAAACTCTCACCATCGGTTCGATTCCGATACGGGCCTCCAGATATAGCGATGGATAAGATAATGGATGGAGGTAAGGCATGAGTCTGCAAGTCGCCTACGGCGACCGATTCCGATACGGGCCTCCAGATATAGCGATGGATAAGATAATGGATGGAGGTAAGGCATGAGTCTGCAAGTCGCCTGTGGCGACCGATTCCGATACGGGCCTCCATGATAAAATAATGTGTTTGAAATTTTGGTGAGGTAGCCAAGTTGGTCACGGCACCGGTCTGAAAAACCGGCTATGTGAGTTCGATTCTCACCCTCACCACCAGAAGAAGGTGTAGAGGATAAGTTAATTGGTGAGTCATGGCACCGGTCTGAAAGTCGCCTGTGGCGACCGATTCTCACCCTCACCACCACTTTCAGTTATTGGTACCGGCTGCTGATATAATCTGAGGGTGAATGTTTCAACAAGAAACAGAGGTTTCGTTGCAATACTGCTAAGCGCTATCGGTTACGGATCTTTTGGGGTCTGGATTACTATCATAAACGAAGATCTCGGCTCTTTTCAGCAGATTTTCTTCAGATATTTACTTGCGTCACTATTTGTGGTAGCTGTACTTCTTTTTAAGAAGACAGCCATAAAGAGAGAAGTACTGTTTTCGAAAGACACATTACTCCTTGGTGTAGTTTTCCCTTTTGGAATAATTTTTTATACACTTTCCATTCTCTTTACAAAGATAGCCTTGGCAACATTTTCTTTTTATATGGCTGCGTTCACTGCAAGTTTGATAATAGGTGCCTTTGTATTTAATGAAAAGCTTACAAAACTTAAGTTCATTTCTCTTATGCTGGCAATTATTGGACTAATAATGTTCTCAAACCCATTCTCAGGTAACTTGCTGAACTGGGGTGTGCTGCTTGGTTTATTGGCTGGACTGTTAGATGTAGTTTCTAATGGTTTTAGAAAACATTTAGCGGAAAGGATGGATCGGATAATAATTGCGGCGGTGCCAATGGCTGGAGGAATTGTAATATCTGGAGCCTTTGCAATGTACTTTAAGCAGTCGCTTTTCTTTGCAGATAAATTGACTTTCCCATCTATTTCAGCAGCTATTATTTCTGGAGGACTTTTGGTTCTCTTTAATTATCTGCTGGTTATCGGATTCCAATATTTTGATCTAAACTTGGGGACAATAGTATTATCGAGCGAAATACTCTTTGCATCAGCTTTTGGATGGATTTTTTTGAATCAGCGGTTAACGGTAAATGAGATAGTTGGAGGCTTGATTGTCGCTACAGCGGTATCGATGCCGGAAGCTGCAGGATACTTCCGGTGGAGAAAAAGGGAAGCACCTGACTAGCTGTACCATATCAGCCCCCGATTTTAGCAGGCTCAGAACATGCTACCGGATGATTGCTGATATAATTCCGCCTATGAAGCTTAAGTTTTTTGTTTACCACGAAAACAATTTAGAAAAGCCTTATCTTCCTCAAGAGGATTTTTATGCTAATCATGAAAATATTTTTGTTGTTGCAGATGGTATAACGCATGATCTGCAGGACGGGCTTTATCCAAGCCCGTCTGATTCAGCTGAAGTCGCCAAAATCATTTGCAGCACATTTATTTCAGAATTAAAAAATACAGAAAAGGAGCTTTCTGATATAAAAAGAGCTGTGAAGATTATCAATCAGAAAGTGATGAAATTTAACAGGTCTTCAGAGCTATATAAAAACCGAGAAAATAATGCTTTTACAATTGGAGCAGTTGTATTTGCACTTATAATTATAAAAAAGGATAAACTTATTTATTATGTATTGGATGATAGTTTCTTTTCAATTTTTTCTGACGATTTAGTCGATCATCCAACTTTGAAGTCTTATGTGAATATTTCTGCTGAATATTACAAAGCTCATTATGATTGGACAAAACCCGAGGAAAGAAAGGCATGGAGAAAAGATTACCGAAATAATTCTTTTGAAATAGATGGTCAAACATTAGGCTATGGAGCAATTGATGGAAGAGAGGGATTTGATAAATTCGTCCAGTGCGGAGAAGAGTCTCTTAAATCTAATGATCTAATATGCCTTTATACCGACGGTTTCATTCCAGCAATGAAAGACACCAGGTTTGTCAAAGAAATAAAAAACTCAGAGTTTTCTATCGAATCCTCGGATTTTATCTCGAAATACACTAAAAGAAACAAAATGCATAAAGAAAAAACATGTTACTTTATAAAGTGCATAGATTAAACGATTGAGAAGTCTATAATACTAAAATACCAAGATGACAATTAAAACAGGCAGTGTAAAAGATTTTTCAGATAAATATCATGGTTGGATAGTTGATTTTATGATCCTAACATTCCCCATGCAATGGAAGCTTTAGAGGATAGCCTAGTAATAGTTATCCGCTGGTCGTCAAAAAAGTATTAGTTCGAGCCAGATTTACAATAACACTATAGATTTTGAATGTGGTATCCTTTGTTCATATGAAGAAATTTGATGTATACCAGATCGTTACGATCGTTTTATCTATTGCGGTGGTTGCGTCCATCGGCTTTTTGATTTTTAATTCATATAAAGGTGAAATCGGCAACGCAGCAATAAGCGTTGATACAGAAAATGGCAAGGCTGCAGTGCTGATAAATGGAAAGGATCTTGGCGAAACTCCAGTTTATACAGAACGGGTTTTCACAGGCAAAGTCGATGTTGATATAAACGGAGAAAACAGCTCTTATTCTACAATTATCAAACCTGCTGCCGGCACAGCAGCAATCATAAAACGCGACCTTGGAGTAAACAGCTCCTTTAGTTCGGGCCAGAATCTATGGTTTACCAAAACAGGAGGCTCTGACAAAGTTATTTCTGTTGTGTCCCCCGATGTATCGGATGTTCTTGTGATCGTCGACGGCGTTGAGATTGGGAAAACTCCCATTAAATTTAAAACTAAAGAGCTGTTAAAACAAAATGATGACGACAAGTACAATCTTATGTTTAAAAAGGATGGATACGAGGATCAATTAGTTGACGTAAAAGTTATGCAGGGATACGATCTCAACATTAGAGTGGACATGTTCTTAAGACCTATACCTTCTGAGGTTACAAGCATTGAAGGTGTGGCAAATGGAGTCCACTTTATTAATTTTTCAAGCGTATCTGATCCGGCTTTTGCCGATAAACAGGCGTGGGCAAAAGCAATTAATTACTGGCTGAAAACGCGGTCTGTGGCTTCTTTTGGAAACTACAAAGCTGAAAAATTCAATTATATGATTGCTGATAACGGCAAAGTATACGACGAAGGGGGAAATGAAATAAAGCCTGAGGACATAAATTTCGAGGGCGAAGTTTTTATGGCATATCTTGGATCATCTCAGAGCCCCGATTTAAGCGACAGCGCAAAAGAGTCACTGGCAAAGGCTGGAACTTCCGGAGTCGGTACAAGCACAGGATTTAGTGTAAAGATAAAAGAAAATTCACTTGGCTATTTAAGAATAAGAGTAGATGCAAGCACTGCTGCAGAGCAGGTCTCTAAGGCTGAAACCGGTGCCACGTTCAAAGTGCTTGAAGAGAAAAACGGCTGGTATAAGATCCCCTATGAAGAAGGAAAAGAAGGATGGATATCCGGCTCAGAGCAGTATGTAGAGAAAGTAGAGTAAAAAGACGCTCTGGATAAGATGGCGGTTCTTAAACCTTCACGCCAGTATTGACGGATAAATACCAAACATACTATGATCGAACAAGGAAGGTATATTTCCCTGCCATGTATTCAAAAACTCTGGTAAAACTTATAGACTACGCCATTTTCCCTGCTGTTTTACTTGTATTTGTGAAAATTACAGCAATCGTCTTTTTAGCAAACTATATGGGAGCCTCCTACAATGTAGAGGGCTTCCGCCTCATTTTCACCACCCCCGCAGAATATATTGAAATTAACACATACTCATCCCTTTTTATGTATATAGCCGTTGTGGCAGGCTTAATATGGGTTGTAGTAAAGGCTCACATTTTTCATGACACTCATATCTCTCCACGTTTATCGGCTCGGCTTCTTGAAATGGACATGAGTGAACTAATTGAGGCTACAGAAATAATTTTTTCCCAGGCCTTTGTCTGGCTTTCGTATGCCTGGATCACGACGATAATTTTTGGGTTTCAGGCTTATTTCGGTCTTTCAAGCTACTTGCTCTTTTGGGGCGCATTTACTGTAACAATTCTGTCTTCCGCAATGCTGTTAATTGATCTGGAGAAGGAAATTATTACTGACCGAAAAAGTTTTGAGCCTGACAGTCCAAGAAAGCCGAAAGTAATAAAGTTCGAAGAAATAAAAGAGGAGATTCTTGTATGAGGAAAATTATAAATACGTCTGCATTAATAGTCTTTCTTGCGGTACTTTTGGCGCTTCCGCTTGGAACTTTTTGGTTTGAGGGATACGAGGAGAGTCAGCCTCAAATGCCTTTGGCTGTTGACTCTGCCGTTCTCGGCGTCGTTGATACTAAAGCTATAAACAAGAACCCCGCCGTTGATGTCGCTGAGGAAATTAGCCTTAAACTGAATCTTGGAAAAAGCCGTACCGAGAAGTTTTACAATGTGCTTCCCGAGAAATACCTAGGAGACAGCTATAAAGTAATCGCTGCTGTTCCAAATGATCTTGCCGAAAAAGGGGTTGAAGCAAAATTGATAATGAATCCGTTAAGCGCTGATCTTGAGGTAAGCATGAAAGACGATTCATTAGCCTATTCTGAAATAAGCCTCTTTCTCATTGTTTTGAAGTGACCTTTAAACTTGTGATGTGACCCTTTCGATAGTACATTAATATCAATGGCTTTTAAGTTAAAGCTTCCTAAAATCAACCTGCTCCTGATAAAAAATAATAAAGCATCGCTCATATTAAATATCATGAACTTGGCTGTGAGTCTTTCGACCATTTCTTACGTTTATTATTCATTCTCAAGGATCCCCCAAATTATCCCCTTATTTTATTCTATGCCCTGGGGGGATTATCAGCTTGCTCCAAAAAATTCTATACAAGGAGTTTTAATTGCGGGGCTTATCCTCTTAATCACAAATATCGTTATCTCGATGCGCGTGCAGTCGGCCGGAAATATACAGGCAGGGAAATTTTATTCAGCAGGCTCTTTTATTATAAATTTAGTTTTTAATCTTTATATTCTCCGAATAGTAGTGCTGACCTCTCACTCTGAACTCATTCTTCCTGTCTGGATCAGGATAATTGTATTCCCGGTATTGCTTGCTTTTATTACAACTCTGGCTGCAGTTCCATTAGTGATAAAAATTGCAAAAAAATATGGTTTTATGGATGATCCGCTAATTCACAAACATCCAGCCATGCTTTTGACCAAACCGGTTCCGCGCGCCGGGGGGCTGGCGTATTTTCTTGGAATATTAGTTCCAGCACTTTTTATTCTTCCCATATTGTCCAGCCAAAGAATTATTGGAATACTTATCGGAGCAGCAATCTGCGTTGTCGTGGGGCTGAGAGATGATAAAAGAGATATGAGCCCCTATACCAGGTTGTTTTTGCAGATTCTGGCGGTTTTTATTACTGTCATGTCTGGAATAATTTTAGTTTATATTCCAAACCCGTTTGGCGAGGCAATTAAGCTGGATGGGCTTAAATATGTAATTGATTTTATGGGCGAGCATAAGGTTTATTATCTTGGAGTTCTTGCTGCGGTGATGTGGATGTGGTGGTCTATGAATTTTATGTCGTTTGCGAACGGAACGGACGGAGTATATGCCGGACTGGTTTCTGCAGCGTCAATAGTTATTGCTGTTTTAATGCTTGGATCACTTGAAACAGATCCCCAGGCAGCGGTATTTATTAAACTTGCCACGCTGTCAGCTGGGGCGGGGCTGGGAATGGCTGTTTTTACATGGCCGCCTCAAAAGCTTTTGTGGGGCTTTGGCGCGACTTCTGCTGGTCTGATTATTGCTGCATTGTCTATTGTCGGAAGTACAAAAGTGGCGACGACTCTTCTGGTTTTAATGATTCCGTTTTTGGATGGAATGTTTGCAATTATTAGAAGGATAAGGCGCGGACAGATGCCTTTCTGGGGAGACAGAGAGCACCTGCATCATCTTCTTTTAGAGAAATTCGGCTGGAGCAAAACAAGAGTGGCTGTTTTTTACTGGATAACTGCGTTTCTGCTGGTCTTTGTGGGAATTTCTACACAGGGCAGGGTGCGCGCGCTTTCTGTCGCGACCATCGCCGCACTTGTCGTTCTTGGAATTTCTATGGCCAACATTTTCAAGAAAGCGCGCGCACCTGGACAATAGTAGATTGCAGCGAGATTTCCTTTTAATTCGTAATGAAAATTACTATTACAGCCCACAAAATTGTATTAAACAGCAGAGGCTTGTCACTTATTAAGATCCTTTCAGGGCTTTCTCCCTGCCTTTTTTCATAAATTACATAAAGGTATCTGGCGACACCGTAGATGACAAAAGGTATTGTAAGCATCAAGAGTTTTGCCCCAATTAACGTTGACGGCAGAAATTCCTCAAGGATTACTCCAATTCCTCTATCAGGAGAAGTCTGAAATGTGAAAAGAGAATAGGTAATAATCGCGAATGATGCTGACATCGAAATCATTGAGTCCAGCAAAGTGTCAGGGTAATGCTTAAGAAGCTTTCTTGTTTTTTCGTTGGAAATTCCTTTTGCCTGCAAAAGTGTTCTTTCTGCCCGGCGCTTTCCAAATGCCAAAAGAAGCGAGACACCCGTTACGGCAAGAACAAGCCATGATGAGATAGATATAGGAATAGCAAGGGCTCCGGAAAAAACGCGCAAAATAAACCCGGTTGCAATTGCCAGTGCATCGACAATTATTATGTTTTTAAGCTTGAATATATAGGCGAATTGAAGAATTGTGTAGAAAAGCAGAACCGTTCCGAAATAACTTCCAATAAGAATATAAGCTGATGGGATTGCTGTTGCTAAAGTTATTAGCCCTGCCGTCAATGCCTCTTTTACACTTATTTTTCCTGCAGCTATCGGTCTATCTTTTTTGATTGGATGCGCTCTGTCGCTTTCAAGATCACGGCAGTCATTGATAAGGTAGATTGCTGATGCTATAACACAAAAGTATATGAATGCTAGTACTGTTCTGAAAAAGAAGTCTATCTCAAAAAGCTCTCCTTTAAAAATAATCGGGGCAAAGACAACGCCGTTTTTAATCCACTGTCTCGGGCGGACCGCCCGTACAAAGTGGTAAAGTTTATTTTCAGTCTGAAGAATCACTAACTAGATTATAGCAAAGAGTATGGGGCAGAGCTCTCCCCCTGGATGCCATCAGAAGAGGATGTTCGCTCAGTATCGAGATTTCAGGTTCTCGTTAAGTCCTTTAAGCAAGTTCAGAAATTCAGGTAATTTGGAGAAAAGATTCTCAGCACCTTTCTCGTTATATAGGTGAACCGACTCGTTGCGAGATTGTATCATTTCAAGCCATTTTTCATCATGATCAATAAGCTTCAGCTCGAAAGCTGTTTTAAAACAGTCTCGTGGCGAGTAACATTCCAGCCCCTGGTCTTTTGAGAATTCTTTAATACATTTCCAGGCTAAGTCGAAAGCCAGCTCAAACCTCTTAATTGCAGAATCGCGGGAAATATCTGATTTATCGACTTTCAGCGCCTCCTCGAGTCTGTTTAGCGAATTGGAGAAATCACTTAGTTTTTCCATTTAATTAGAACTCCTCAGCATTAATCATAATTTTCTGTGAAAACTCCTTAGGCATAGAATTCAAGTCAACTATATCAAATTTATAAAGATAGGGAAGATTATCAATTTGATCCTGCAAGTCAAGCCTTTTGGAGGCTGATACTTTTTGAGGTCCACCAATGGCGATGTCTATATCGGATCTTTCTAAATTGTTTCCTTTTACCCTTGAACCGAAAAAGTAGACTCTGTAGCTAGGCCCAAGACTGCTTTTGATGATGGATTTAATTTGCCTCCGCAGTTTGTTCTGGTCAATAAAGTCTATCTGCATAATGCGATTTTACCATTTTTCGGCGCTTAATTCTCCGTAGAAATCCGACAGTCCATCAATGTCCGGAGCGAAAGATCCGGCAAGCGCCAGTACAAAGATTAGCCCTGTTGGCAAGTTGAGGTTGTAGAGAACAGCGCCTTTATAATGCGAGCGAAATACCCCGACCGTAAGGTCGAGGGATTTGAGCCATAAAACTCGCAAAGCGAGCATTACTTTTCCACCGAAGGTGGGAATGCAAGGAACGAAGCGACGCTACAGCATACCGCGTGCGTAAGCTCGCGGTAGTTGATAAATTAGAAGGCTGCTTGAAAGGTGTGCTAGTGGAGTCATTGGCTGAATTATACTACCTTGTTTTCGGTGTATAAAACGTCACTTTTGGAAGCTTCCCAAGCATCATCATTGTCTCTGCATACACAAATGGTATAAACGAATAAGTCAAAAGATTTATCCCTACTACCGGACCTTCAAGCCACATTAAAATTCTTTTTACCTTTGTGAAATTTTTAGGCAGATGGTTTTCATAAAGCTTGAGGCGGATGTAGGTTGCCGGGATGAACATTAAGAGCCCTCCGGTAAGAATTATGCTCATAAGCTGGGGAAGTCCGTAAACAGTAGAGGAGTTTTTAAAGGCAGCGTTCACGAGCGTAATTATTGAAAAGCCAAATGTTATAAGAAATACTGCGGTGCGCATGAAAAGGTGCCTCTCGACTTTTGAATAAATCCACATAATTCTGTCTGATAAAGAGGACTTATTGTCAGCATGAGCAAGAATTGCCTTTATTGCCATAACAGTAGTGACGCTTCCCCAGCCCCATCTTACAAGTTGTTTATACAAGTTCTTGTATGCTGTCAGCAGGTTTGATCCTCCTGTTGCGTCGCCGTAGATTGGGATATAAAAGTGCCGGTCGCCGAAATCTCCTTTTCGGGCTTTAAACGCCCTCCAGTAAAATACTGTATCGTCAATGAATCTTGTATCCCAGTACTCAGATGTGATCAGGGTGTCTAGTGCGCATGAATAGCAGGTGAAAGTTTCTTTAGGCGTAGCAAAGAGCTGTCCTGACGACCAGTTTGAAAGCACTCCAAGGGTTACATTGTTTGCTTCTATGCGCGACAAAATCGGAACATCCCAAATATTGTTGCTGAAAAGATGCACGACGGTTTCGTAAAATCTGTTGAATCTTTTTGCGTCAGTAAGATACTCATATGCAACGCGTGGCAGGAATTCTGGATGGAGCCTCCAGTCTGAGTCAAATGTGGTGAAAATGTAATTATTCATGTTTTCACCCTCCTTTTTAAGTTGTTCTACTGCATGTTTTGCTGCCCATGCGCGGTTCGGAGATGCAACCCCGACAATTTCTCCGGGAATTCCTTTTGGGTGGATGTAATGCAGAATCCTTGGAAGTTTTTCACCATATTTTTCTTTCAGCCTCCTTATCACATCCGAGACCTGGTCTCTGCCAATTTCTTCGGTTCCAATAGCTAAAACAATATTTTCCATTGGGTAATTTGCTTTAGTTATTGCTCCTATTGAGTCATTTAAAATTTCAAAGCTTTCATTTACCGTAGGAATTAATAGGAGGTGTTTTGTTTTATCAAGATTTTCTGGCAGAGTTTCGTGATTCGGAAGTTTTTTAAAATCCAGCTTTTTGCATTTTTCGTACCAGTTGATTTCTACTTCTTTTTTATATCTTTTGT
>MEVH01000015.1:3948-13200 GCA_001772665.1 candidate division WWE3 bacterium RIFCSPLOWO2_01_FULL_39_13 | reverse complement strand
GTGTGTTAATGCCATATAGATCCAGTAAATGCTTAAAAAAGTGAGAATGAACGAGGCGATTTTGGGAGCTGTGATTCCTAGCCAAACAGGCATTAAAAGCATCATCCACGTAAGAAAGCCTGGAATAAACATTAATGTGCGGTCGAGTTTGTTTTTAGGGTCAATCATAGTCCGAAAAATTCCATCGCATTTTTGGAGGTTATTTTTTCTACTTCTAATTCTGAAATTTCTTTTATCTGCGCGATTTTCTGCGCAGTAATTCTAGCATATTTAGGCTCGTTGATTTTTATTTCTTTGTCTTTTGCAGTCTGCGGGACTAAAAGCGGAGAGTCGGTTTCGAGCATTATATTTTTGAGCGGGACTTTGCGGACTGTCTCTAAAACTCCTTTTGCGTTGTGGTAGGTGATTATGCCGGTGAATGAAAACATCAGACCAATTTTTAGAGCTGGTTCTGCTGTCTCCCATTTCTCTGAAAAGCAATGCCAGACTGCTTTAAACGGAGATTTCTTGATTTCGTCCTTTAAAATCCTTATTGTGGAAGCCGAGGCTCTGCGCGAATGGATAGATACAGGGAGGTTCCTTTTTCTGGCGATTTCGATTTGCAATCTGAATAGTTCTTCCTGTGAGAAAGTATCCCGCGGTGCCTCCCATGGTGCGGGTGTTGAAAAATCCAGTCCGCATTCTCCTATAGCTTTTACTTTCGGATGGGCAGACATATTGTAGATATCGTCAAGTCTTTTGGAGATTGGGATGTTCTGCTCCTTTATCGGGTCAAATGGATAGAGCCCTGCCGTTGCGTAGACATTTGGATATCTCATGCTTATCTTTATAGATTTTTTAGCTTCTGAAACGGAGCATCCTACTGAAATTATTTTTTGAACCCCTGAGTTTTCGGCGTCTTTTATGATTTCGGCAAGATTAGATTCCAGTTTTGGATCAGCCAGGTGAGCATGTGTGTCTATAAGCATTTTAATAAATGAGACTTAATGCGGTTAGTATCCAGATGATTGAGCCGGAAATAGCAAGGATCATCCCGAGAATGGTACCGCCTAAAACGTCAAGGAAGTAGTGTTTGCCGAGAACTATTCTGCTGAATGAAACTGCGCCGGCGATTGCGAATAAAACAGCCACATATTGTATCTCAAGGGCGTAGTAATTTGATAAAAGATAGGCAGCAGCAAAGATGTTTGAAGAGTGTCCCGATGGAAATGACCCGCTTGTTGCTTTTACCCCGAAGATGCTTTTGGTGTGGTTAGTTTTGGGTCTTGGCCGTCTGAAAAAATACTTTATTGTTTCGACCATGGCAAGCTGAAAAAGATAAATCGGGATAATTGTATAGATAAGCTTTATCCCGCTTAGAAATCCTAAAACGACGAAAATTGTTATTAAAACCAGGGAGCTTCCGAGTTCAGTAAAAATGCCCAAAGTATATACCAATGGCTTGTTTTTAATGTCTTTGTGGGCTTCAAAAGCAAACCGCTTTTCAAAGAGATCGATAATCTTGATGATGGATTTATGTTTCGGCATTTGAAATATTCTAGCATAGTGATTCGAAACGACTTGCATGTTAATATATTTTTATGAAATATAAATTCCCAATTTTAACCCTTTGTTTATTTTCAGTTTTTTTCCTTTTAGTTTCTCCTTTAAAAATACATGCGCAGAGCGAAGAGGCGCAGACCGAAGAGACCGCCAGTGAAGAATCCTCTCAAAGCGGTGAGATGCTTTATACCGGCTATGCCGTCAATCCATCCAAAGTTGTAACTGTTGCATCAGATCAAGTTATCGACAAAGATTTTTATGTCGCTGCAGCCGATGTTGTCGAAATTTACGGTACAGTAAACGGTGATGTTTATGCGATAGCAGGGCAGATTATTGTCGGCGGAACGATAAATGGAGATCTTCTAGCTGTGGCAGGGACAGCCATCTTGTCGGGGGAAGTTACAGAGGATGCAAGAATTATTGCCGGACAGATAACGATAGATGGCAAGGTCGGAAAAAACCTCACGGCTGCAGGAGGAAACATTGAAATAACAAACGGTTCAGTTTTGTCAAAAGGGGTTCTTTTAGCAGGAGGAAACATTTCTCTTATGGCTCCGGCTGCAGGCGATGTATCGATAGCTGCCGGAAATGCTATAGTATCAAGCCAAGTCGGTGGAGATTTGGTGACATATACAGGCAGCTTAAGAGTTTCTCCTGATTCTACTGTTGCCGGGAATCTTGTCTACAATAAAGACGCAGATGTCTCGATAGACAACAAAGCCGTCATTTCAGGTACGATTATAAAACGCGAGCCTCTTGAAAAACTCAAAGACGTTAAAGCAGTATCTATGCAGGAGATTTCGAAATCTCTGGCAAAGGCAAAAAGAGATATGATGCTGATTGGATTCCTTCCAATTCTTATTGTCGGGCTTATTATAATAAAGCTTTTTCCCAAATATGTCGGTGATGTAAATAATCAAATACAAAAAGGGCTTTTATCGTCAGTGCTGACAGGTTTCGCCGGGTTGATATTAACTCCAATTGCTGCCCTTATATTGTTTATGACTCTTGTAGGAATTCCTATTGCCGGTATATTGCTTTTCGCATATGTTCTCCTTTTATACCTTGCAAGAGTCTATGTTGCATACTGGGCAGGTGGATTTATAAGCAAAACATTCAAGCGCAATTTTGGAAATGCGACGAGGTTTGTTTTAGGACTTGTGCTTTTGTATGTTATTTATATGATACCGATATTAGGCAGTCTGGTTATATTCGCAGTTTTAATAATTGGAATGGGTTCTGCCATTTTGGTTTGCTTCAGCTACATAAAAGCAGGCCGAGCCAGGCAGGAATGAGTTGGAGGTGCAACTCCGAAGTTATAAAGCATGGACGATAAAGATTATTTGTCTATAGCTCTCGTTGTTATAGCCCTTTTAGCTGTCGGGCTTTTCGCCTTTTCAATTATTAGGTCTCAGCCGACGCAGGATGAAGGCTCCCAATCTGAAACCGTTAAAGAGGAAACGCCTCCAGCTGAGTCTGTTCCTCCTGTAGCGTCGCTGACTCCTGTTCCTTCAGATGAATCTTCAATGTCTGAGAATTCCGATGATTCCTTATCCGAATCCGACGAAACAGATCCTGCCTTGGAAGAGGCTCCAGATGCAAACGCCGATAAAGAATCAATTGCTTTGATCTTCAGTCAGAAATACAACAAGCCGATAGAAGAAGTTAATGTGGAGGTATCAGAAAATACAGGAGAATTTGCCAAAGGCGTAATAAGTTTTGAAGGCGAAATGGGCGGGGGATCGTTTCTAGCGACAAAAACAGATGATACCTGGAAAATCGTGGCCGACGGAAATGGGGTTATAATGTGTGATCTGATTGAGCCATATAACTTTCCTGTCAGCGTGGTCCCAGAATGCTATGATCAGGCACTTGAGAAAATTGTAGAACGCTGAGTTTTGAATCTTCCAAATTTGCTTTTGATAAGATACGACAAAACTGAAATTTCTTTTTTCGTCTTCTTTACTGTATAATTCTACCCGTTAAAGCTTTCGATGATCCCCTTTTGCCTTTTCGCTAAATGGGTAGCAAAGAAGCTTACGTTACCCGGGAGGTGAATGAATTTGGTAAAGAAACTATACGTCGGCAATCTACCATATACAGTTACTGACGATCAGCTGAGAGAATTTTTCTTAAAAGCTGGCGAAGTATTAAGTGCTGTTGTGATTTTGGACAAACATACGAGACGATCAAAAGGATTTGGATTTGTTGAAATGGCAGATGACGAAGCCGCAACAAGTGCAATTCAGATGTTTCATGGTAAAGAAATGGATGGAAGAACTTTAGTTGTAAACGAGGCAAGACCCCGCGAAGACTCAAGATAATTTACCTTGAAGCTGAATTGCTTCATGATAGGCAAAGGGAGACCCACCGCAAGGCGGGTCTTTCTGTTTTTGTAGGTCGAATCTAAGGTTCTTGCAAATGTTGGCTGGGATCCTTTTTATGCTTGGGGTTGTCTTCATCTCGCTCCTGTATGCTTTTTCCTTTTCCTATTCTTTGCCCTAGAGTTAGATTATGCCCGTTGATTCCTCCGGCAGGGCATTTAGGAGATCTATAGAAAGGGTAAGTAGTCTGATTTAGGCGTCCGTTGCTTGGTCTATATGGCCCTTGATTAGGGTATCGTGGAGGTGTATCAGTAGCAAAAGTGGAAAAACCTCCCATTTGAGCTCCTTCGTTTGGTGTTATGCCATGGCGGTTTCCTTGATATCCAGAAGTCTCGTCAGGAACACCCCCGGCGATGATATTTTGACCGGTTGCTGGATCTCCTTTTGTCTCATCTTCTCCCAGTGGATTTTGGAAATTGGTTTCTGGAGTCATTCTATCTATATCCTATATCCATTGTCGTCAAAGTATACCAAAACTTACCCCCTCGTCTCTTAGATCTTGGACTAATCTTTCTTATTTCGGTGTTGTGGCTTGCAGATATAGACTCAGCATGTTGTTATGCTAAAATCTGATCAGTATTTGAAAGGAGTTTTATGCAGATAATGGTTACCGGGTGCGCCGGTTTTATCGGGTCTGATTTGTGTGAGTATTTGCTTGCAAAAAAGCATGAAGTCATAGGGGTTGACAATTTTAATGATTACTACGACCCAAACGTAAAAGAGTTTAATGTTTCTGAATACAAAAATAATCAAAGGTTTAAGCTGTACCGAGTTGATATTACTGACCGAGTGGCATTGTGGAAGGTTTTTGATGAAAATAACATAGAAGCTGTTGTTCATCTTGCAGCCTGGGCTGGAGTAACAGAATCAATTAAACGCCCAAAGGTCTATGTTGATTCCAATATCGCCGGGACAAATAATCTGGCAGAGTTTGGAATTCAGAATAGCTTAAAAAATTTCATATTCGCCTCAACTTCGTCAGTTTACGGAAATAATCAGGTTCCTTATAAAGAGGAGATGAACACTGATTATCCCCTGGCACCTTATCCTGCGACGAAAAAAGCGGGAGAAGTTCTTTTATATACTTATCATGTCAATTTTGATTTGAATGTGACTATTTTCAGGTTTTTTAACCCGCTTGGGCCTCGCCTTCGTCCAGATCTTGCTCTTCCAAAATTGGTTCGGGCAGCAGAATACGGATATAATTTTACCCTTTATCAGGGAACCGACTCTGCCAGGGACTATACCTGTATCGATGATATGATGGATGCTATCCACGCAGTCCTTAAAAAACCTTTTGGTTACGAGGTAATGAATCTTGGGAATTCAGATCCAGTAAAGCTGCAAGAAATTCTTGAATCGGTAGAAAGGGTGACTGGTAAAAGGATCAAAATAGTCAAAGGGTACCGCCCGGGGCAGATGCAAATAACTGCAGCAGACATTTCGAAGGCCAGGAAACTTGTTGGATACAACCCTGCGGTCACGCTTGATCAGATGGTTGAAAAATATTTTGAATGGTTCATAAAACAGCCTGAATGGTATAAGAAGGGAGAAGAATCATGGATGAAATAAAGGTTTCGATTGTTATTCCGTGCTACAACGAAGAAAAGAATATTGAAAGGTTTACCGATGAGCTTTTCCCTGAATTGGACAAACTTGGCATGAGTTACGAAGTGATTGCTGTTGATGACGGCAGCACAAAGGATAAAACCTGGGATGTAATGAAAAAGTTAGCACGAGTTAATGAAAAGTTCGTTGCCCTGAAACATTCCCGTAATTACGGAATGGGAGCTGCCTATCAGAGTGCATTTGATGCAATAAAAGGAGAATATATAATCACATTCTCTTCTGACCTCGAAATCCCTGCTAAGTATATTAAAGAGGTCATTAAAAAGCTAGAAGAAGGTAATGATTTTGTTAATACCTACCGCACTGGAAGATGGAAAGAATCAGTAAAAGGGTCACTAGTTAGAAGGATCCCTTCAGATATTGCAAATAATCTGATTGAAAAAATATCCGGAGTCAAAGTCAAAGACACAGGGTCGGGATTAAAAGGATTTAAACGGTTCATAGTCGAAAACATGAAAATATACGGAGATATGCATAGATTTCTTCCCGCATATTCAAGTTTGTACACAAAAAATGTGGTAGAAATTCCTGTTGAGTACAAAGAAAGAACTTATGGGACTCCCGCCTATGGATCATTGAAAAGAACTTTTTCTGTATTTCTGGATCTTTTAACAATGAAATTTATGCTCTCTTTTGCGACTAAACCCTTTAGCATGATGCCGGGCAGGATTTTTGGCACATCAGGTCTTGCAGCTCTTTTCTTTGGAGGCTTGTTAACTGCTTACATGGTTTTTCTTAAAATAGTCTTTGGGCAAAGTATTGGTGATCGACCGCTTTTTATTGGAGGTCTCGTTTTAGTTCTTTTCGGGATTCAGCTTGTAATGACGGGTCTTCTAGGAGAACTCATGATGAGAATATATTTTGAGTCTAGTGGCAGGCGGCCATATATAGTGTCAGATAAAGTTAATTAGGGTTGAACCCAAAAGGGTTGAATCCGGGCTAAGCTAATTTTTACTCAATCTGTTAATGAAAATTTCAAAAAATGTTAAAATTCTTGTAAGAATTTTTATCAGCGCCTCACTGATTGGATATCTTATTTACTCTCAAGATATTGGCGCCATCGTAACTCAATTTCGCAGTTTTAACCTTCTATATTTAGGTCTGGCACTAATAATTAGAGTTATTGCTACCTATTTGGCTTCTACCAGGTGGAGAATTATTTTAGAGACGTCAAAAATTAAAGTTAAGACATGGGATCTTTTTGTGCTTTATTTGAAAGGCTATTTTTACAATAATTTTTTGCCGACTCAGATGGGTGGGGATGTTTATAGGGCGGTTGTGTTAGGAGGCAAAATTAAGGATCAATCGTTGTCCTTGTTTAGTGTCTTTTTAGATAGATTCGGAGGGCTTTTAGTTCTTCTGGTTTTCAGCCTCTTTGGTATTTCATCAATGTTTGGTTTTAAAGGTATAGCGATCGGAATTGCTATTTTTGTAATTGGTTTGTTCCTTTATTTCCCTGTATTAAATTTCTTTTCCGCTAAAATCAAATTCCTAGTAAAATTCAAAGAAGCTAGTGAATTGTTTGTAAGAAATAAGAAAAAGGCATTTTTGGTTATATTCTATTCGTTTATTGTCCAAATACTATCATTTGCAATTACATATGTGCTTTTTCTTGGCGTAAATATTAATCTTCCATTATGGAGTGTGATTGCATATATGCCACTTACTTCGTTATCTTTATTGATTCCCTCTATGAATGGGATTGGTACGCAAGAAACAGTTTACGCCTTTTTATTTAAAGGGGCTGGGGTAACAGAACCGTTATCAATAACGGCGTCTATAATGACCCATTTAGTTAGAGTTGTGATGAGCCTTGTTGGCGGATTTTTTATATTGACGGGTGTCGAGTTTAATAAAAAAGATTAGAATATTTATGATGCCAGAAATGAATTCCTGGCTGTCTTAGTCAAGTTGCGACTCCAGGAGTCCACCCCGGGTGTCAAAGGCTATGAGTTGAAAAATATGAACATACTAAGAATTGTATATGACTGGCCTGATGAAAACGTAATTCTTGAAGGACTAGCTCCAGCTCCTTATGAATTATCGGTATCTCAGGCGAAACTCGGGCATAAAATTTATGTTTTATGTGGCAATCTTAATGGGAAAAATATCAAGCATGGTAAATTTAATTACTCTTTAGAAAACGGCAGAATTGAGGTTTTCAACCTTCCCAGGGGGTTGTCAAAGTTCGGGCCTTTTCTAACGACTTCAATTGCGGTTCTTCCTTTTTACTTTTATTTCAAGTTCATTAAAAAGATAGATCTTGTTCATAATCACGGGCATCTAGGAGTGTGGTTCTTGCTGTACAAACTGTTATTCGGTTTTCTCGACAAGACCAAAGTTATCGGTCATTACCATATTACGGCTAAGGGCAGAGAGTGGGCTATTAAAAAGCAGAATGTAAAAATTCCATTTTGGGCTGAATATTTTGAGTATCCGATTCACAAGCTGGCCGATCATCTAATGTCGAAAGTTTGTTTTAAGCTTGTTGCTACAAGTCGTGATGTAATTGAGGAGGTAGAAAGATACTATCAGATTGATTCCTCTAAGATCATTCTTTTAGAAAGTGGTGTTGATACCGCCCGTTTTAAGAAAGAAGGTCAGAAAGAAGATTTTGGCTTTAAAGCCGGATCGACAATTATTGCCAATGGCGGACGCTTAAGCAAAAGAAAAAATATAGATGTTCTTGTTGAATCGCTGAGGTTTCTGCCTGAAAATTATAAGCTGGTCTTATGGGGTCCATGGGAAGATTCTCTTAAGAAGAAGGTTGATGAAATTATCCTGAAATTCAACCTTCAGGATCGTGTCAAGTATCTTGGTGTAATTTCGTACTTTAAAGTTGATGAGTATTTCAGGGCAGCTGATATTTTTGTCCTTCCGTCTTCTTACGAAGGGCTCCCTAAAGCCGTTGTTGAAGCACTTGCTTCGAGATGTAAGGTTTTAGCAAGCGGGTTTAGGGTTGATAAAAAGATTTCTGATTTGTATTTTCTTGATAAGATTGATCCTGAATATCTTGCCGAAAGAATTGCCTATATTGACAGACTTCAATTAAGCTACAAAGAGACCCGCGGAATAATCGAAAAATACTACAGCTGGGATTCAAAAGCCAAAATGCTGGAAGGGATAATTGGAAGCTAAATGTGATGCTGCTTAGCACTTTGTTATGATCATTGGCAGCTTTGAGTTTGCAAAAGTGACTTCATAATGTGGTGAGTATCACTTTCACGCTAAATGTGAGAACGCTAAGAAACGAAATGTTGCTGTGGCATACCGCGTGCTGTTATTCTGCAGTAGTTGATATCCTGTGTACAATAGGTGCTGCCTTTATGCTTTTTATATCTCCAAAAGGTAGTCTTAGTCCTCCACCTAGACCAGGTTGAGCAGTAGAAACGACTATACCATCGGAATCGATTGAATAAATATATAAACCTCCATCTTTAGTTATGCATATCATGGATGCGGGTATTGTGAGTATACAAGGATCTTGTGCTTCTGGAGAAGTTGGTACTTTTATATTATCATCCGGCAATGGGTTCTCATCCGCGTACTCATCTGCTTCGGTATGAGAAGAAGTTAATTCGATAAAAAGAATTGTGCGATGTGGTAGCAGCTTAAGAATTTCTGCTAATGGCTCGGTTGGGTTGCCTTCTTTGTGCCATGTGTCTAGCGCCATGGCTAATTCGGTATTTAGTGAAGT
>MEVH01000015.1:3293-3931 GCA_001772665.1 candidate division WWE3 bacterium RIFCSPLOWO2_01_FULL_39_13 | reverse complement strand
TAGTGAAGTTGGAGTAAATGACGGATGAACCGCCCTCATAGCACAGATATGTTCAAGCCCGAAATCGAAATGTACATCGGCTCCTCTAGATATTTTATGATGGATATGAATTCCTAGTACCATTAAAGGTGGCAGTTGGTCATTACCGTGTTTGTCAAACATCGCGATCGAAAACCTTTCAAATGGAGCCTCGGGATTTAGCTTTTCAATGTGTAATATTTTATCTCCTTCGGTACGAGCGTTATCTGGTGGTAAATTTTTGCAGTCTTCGCATGGTCCAAGTTCTACTAGCCACACAAGGCCACATTCGTGTGCCAGTTTTATTGTTTCGTTGGCTGCATCCAGCAATACAGACGTTCGTCTCATAGCAACACTGTTGGCGCCTTCCAGTTTTAATCCGTCTTGATGATTGTGAAGTCTATGCAGCTCTTGGATTTGCATAAACATTGCATCATCAAGCCATTGACAAGCTAAGTTTGGTTCTTGTTCAGGAGATTGGTATCCTGTGCTTGGTTGTATCATCTCTTAGGTTCAAGAACGAAATGCACCACTTTTCATTTGATGAATTATAAAACGACTATCTTATAATGTAAATATTCAGGCTTGATTTGTAATAGAAATTTGATTTTATTCCTGAT
>MEVH01000015.1:1627-3285 GCA_001772665.1 candidate division WWE3 bacterium RIFCSPLOWO2_01_FULL_39_13 | reverse complement strand
TTCCCTGTTATAATTCGTTCATATGCCATCTTATAAATTCCCTTCTGATTTTTTGTGGGGGACAGCAACTTCTGCTCATCAAATTGAAGGAGGTAACAAAAACAGCGACTGGTGGCAGTGGGAGCAGAACAAATCCTTTTTTCAAAAATATCCTTTAGAAGCGTCTGGAATCGCCTGCGATTCTTACCACAGATATGAAGAGGATTTTGATCTTTGTAAGAAGCTTAATAACAACGCGGTCAGAATTTCTATTGAATGGGCGAGGATTGAGCCGGTTGAGGGAAGATTTGATCATAGTGAACTGGAGCACTACAAAAAGGTGCTTCATTCTGCTAAAAAGAGGGGATTAAAAACCTTTGTAACTCTTCACCATTTTACAAACCCAATGTGGTTTGTGAAAAAAGGAGGATGGCTCAGCTTAAGATCTTCATACCGATTTGCCAGATACTCTGCCAAGTGTGCCCGGGAACTAGGAGAATTGATAGATTTCTTTATTACAATTAACGAGCCTCAGGTTTATATTATGCAGTCATACCTGAATAAGATGTGGCCACCAAATAAAGCAAATCCTTTATCAGGGCTTTTAGTGCAGATTAATCTTATGAGTGCCCATCAAGCAGCATATACTGCAATTAAAAAAATCCTTCCAAAAGCACAGGTTGGCCTTAGCCAAAATATAGAGTGGTTTGAAACTAAAGATGGAGACTTTATTGATAAACTTGTAGTGAAAATCCTTTATTTCCTTTGTACAGACTTTTTGTTAAAACCACTTGTAAAGTCTCTTGATTTTATTGGGCTCAATTATTACTTCACAAGCCGTATTAAATATTTTAGGTCAAGTAATCCAAACAACTGGGTAAGTGATTTAGACTGGTGGATTTATCCAGAAGGTTTAAAACAGGTGCTTATTAATTTGAAGAGGTATAGACTGCCAATTTATATTACTGAAAACGGTCTGGCTGATTCAGAAGATAAAAACAGAAAGAAGTTTATTAAAGAAATGCTTACGGCCTGTTCTGAGGCTATTGAGCAGGGGAGTCCGCTAAAAGGCTATTTTCACTGGACACTAATTGACAACTTCGAATGGCACCAGGGTTTCTGGCCAAGATTTGGACTTGTAGAAGTTGACCGCGAAGATAATCTAAAAAGAAAGCCACGAAAATCGTTCTATTATTACTCCAAAGTTTGCAAAGAAAATAGAATTTGGTCCTAAGTACTTCTCGACTGGTCTTTCCGTCTAGAGTTTAGATCTCCAACCCTGTGCTACTATTTATCTAACATGCCCCGAAAACCTTCCCGAATTGATAACAGAAAGAAATCACCCGTAAATAAGTTAAGATCAATAAAAGTTGGCGCTAGTTCTTCAAATTCTTCCTCCAGTCCGGAAGTAGAATTCAACAAAGCTCTTTCTCTTTTAAAAAGATTTTTTGCAATAAAACTAGTCAGAATATTCATACTAACACTCCTCGCAGTTTTACTTGCCCCGATTATTCTTTTTTTTATTTTGCGTCCCGAGATCCAGCCGGATATCAATTATGGTGTAACTTTCAGCAAAAAATATGCAACAGAACTAGGATTGGACTGGAGAAAATCGTATTTAAATATCTTGGATGATCTTGGAGCTAAAAACGTCCGCCTGGTTGTTTACTGGGACGATG
>MEVH01000015.1:0-1615 GCA_001772665.1 candidate division WWE3 bacterium RIFCSPLOWO2_01_FULL_39_13 | reverse complement strand
GGGACGAGTATGATTATTCAGATATTTTGTGGCAGCTTGATGAGGCCGAAAAAAGAAATGTGAATATAATTTTGACGCTTGGCAGAAAAGTCCCAAGATGGCCCGAATGTTTTGAACCAAAATGGTGGAAAGATATCAGCGACGAAGGGAAGAGAAACAGCGAGCTTTTCCAGTACGTAAGGGTAACTGTAGAGGCTTTGAAGGATTATAAATCAATAAAAATGTGGCAGGTTGAAAATGAGCCGTTTTTTCCGTTTGGGGAGTGTTTGGATATCAAAAAATATCAGGTTGAAAATGAAGTTTCAATTGTCAGAGAGATAGATCCACGTCCAATACTAATACAAGACAGTGGTGAGGGGGGATTCTGGCTTCCATCTTATAAAATGGGGGATTATCTGGCGATCTCGATGTATAGAAAAATCTGGTATGACTTTTGGGGTGTGTTTTTCGGCAGGTTCATTTATTTTCAGTATCCGCTTGCCCATTGGACTTATAGGATTAAAGCCGACCTGGTAGGAGTCCCTTACAGCAAAATACTTGTCACAGAGCTTCAGGCCGAACCGTGGGGGCCCGGGATAAATTCAAGTTTGTCCCAAGAAGAGAAAGATAAAAGCATGTCTAAAAATGACTTTTTCTCAACAATTATTTATGCCCAAAAAGCCGGGTTCAAAGACCTTTATTTTTGGGGAGTCGAATGGTGGCTGTGGGAAAAGGAGAGAAATAACAATCCTTTTTACTGGGATACGGCGAAAGCACTTTTTAACCAATCGGGTAGATAATTTTGGAGAAGAACTCTGAGCGGGATATGTAACACCTGGTGTTGACTCTATAGATCGCGTAAAACAAAACTGCAGAAATTTGATTCAAAATTGGTAGTTGAAAACTCCACTTCGTGATTCATACTCAAACCTCCTTTTCGTATCCTCTAGTGTCAGAAACTGCTTATTTGCAATTTCCCTTTTTACCTCCTTCCACACATGCTCAATCGGATTCCTATCAGGTGCATATGGTGGTATATTTATCAAGTGGATTCCTTGAAGTTTACCCCTGTACTTTAGCTGTTCACGTATTAACTTCCCTCTATGAAATGGAGCATTATCCCAGACTAAACAGATCTTTTTACCTTTGTATTTAGTCATTAGTTTACGTATCCCGCGAATTACCTCTTCCTGTTTCTGCCATTTAAGCCTAAACACACTACACGAACCATTTCTTTGATCTAAAAAACCAAGATAGTTTTGACTCTCGCGTTCTTGCTTAGCTTTAACTATTGTTTTCCGTCCTTTTCTAAGCCATGCTTTTCTACAAAATGCCTCGAGTACGATCCTGGTTTCATCTGAGGCAAATACTTCATAATCAGGGTCTTTCAAATATCGTTTTAATTCTTCCTTAATTTCGATCATTCGCTTATTAACAATGGTTTCGTTTCTTTTAATATTTTGTTTATCCGGATATTTAAAAGACAAGTTGCTGAATTTAAGCAGGAAATGATATGAACGTTTAGACTGATACACAACCCCGAACTCAGCGCTTATGTATTGTCAAGTATAAAATAAAACTGTGCAGATTCCTCCCTAAATATAATATAAAATTGTGCACTTTTTCTTAATTTTTT
>MEVH01000014.1 GCA_001772665.1 candidate division WWE3 bacterium RIFCSPLOWO2_01_FULL_39_13 | reverse complement strand
CACCTCCAATCCGGAGAAATATTTCCAAGATCAATGATTGCACAAAATTATTTTCTAACTACGCACATTTTAAAAGTATATTTAACATTTCCCGTTCGTGATTTCATGAACTGCACTACTTCGGCTATGGCAATTCGTGGCGGTATCACCATCACCAGATGTACATGATCTATTTGAACATTGACTTGTTGTACCTCGATATCATCGTCCAACATATCAATATGCTGTAATACCTTCTCGAGGTACTGTTTGACTCCCTCTACAAATATCTCCCGACGATATCGAGGAGTCCAGACGACATGGTATTGCAAACGATACACTGCATGTGTACTTTTCTGAAACCTCACACCTTTTATTGTACCCTACCGGTCGTCTGTACCGCCTATCCATCCTCCAGCTGAAGCTGGAGGGTTTAACGGCAGACTAAAAGCTACTCGATGCTAGAGATCAGAAATAAGCTTGTCGAGGTCTTCAACCTGAAATGCACCAAAAGCAAAGTAGATCAAATTCTCAAAAACCCGTTCTATCACGGAATAATGCTGTACGATGGGCAATTGCACCCGCACAAGTACGATAGAGTCATTTTAAAGGAGTTTTTTGATGCAGTTCAGGAAGTAAAGGCCGGACACAATAAGAAGAAATTCAAATATGCCAGACTCCCCTATTTGTACAGAGGTCTAATAAAATGTGCCATATGTGGCTGTATGATCACACCAGAAAAGAAAAAGGGACAATATGTCTATTACCACTGCACACAGTATCAAGGTAAACACGAGGCGAGATGGTACACAGAAGACAAACTTACCCAACAGTTTATGGACATATTCAGTCAGATTAAAGTGCCTCAAGCGGTAGCAGAAGAAATAACACAATCATTAAAAGAATCTCACGAAGATAAAAAGCATTTTCAGAAGGATTTACACGAAAGATACCAAACCGAATACCAAAAATACGAAATAAGAATTGAAAGGATGTACGAAGACATGCTCGACGGTAGTATTACTAAGAGCTTCTATGAAGAAAAACGAAAAGAGTATCGGGCAAAACAGGAAATACTTGAGCGGAAGATGTCTAATACCCGTGAAGCCGACGAAACCTATTATATCAACGCAAATTACGTGCTTAACCTTGCCTCAAGGGCGAGAGAGTTATTTGAAAGTTCTGAACCAGAGCAGAAAAGGATCTTAATAAATACCGCACTTCAGAACTTGTCTTTAAGTGACGAAAACCTGCACTATGACTGGATAAAGCAGTTCGATGCAATAGCAGAATCGGTTAATAGTTCTTCCTGGCTCCGCCTAAAGGACGCATTTCGAAACAGAGAGGTTGAGTTTGAGATCAGCAGGGTCGAACTTGAGATGCTTCAGCATGTATAAAAACTCTCTATAATTTAAAGCTTTTGTTCGTAAGCCTGTTTATCACAAAGCTTGCAAGCAATAAAAGAAATATAAACGGATTTTTCAGCTGGTTTAAAAACTCCTTCTTTATATTTACGCTTAGAGCTCGTTCTATCATCTTGCCTTTAAAGTTTACTGCATCATAAACCCTGGAAATCTCATAAAGACTCATCGGACTTGGAAGATTTTCGATTGTAAACCATCCATAACTTTTAACTTCTTTTTTATCTATAAAAACATCTATATTAAATTCAGGCACACGCATAATATACAAATTTTTATAGACTCCATTGTTCACTTTGTACTTCGCAGCTAAAATGAGCCTACCTGCCTTTACCCGTGTCTCTTCGAAAAGCTCCCTTTCACAGGCTTTTTTGGGATCTTCATTTTTCTCAACCGTCCCACCTGGAATTACCCATAAGGGAACATCCTTCCTTTGAGTGAGTAAAAACTTGTTATCTGAATTTATAAGTAAAACATGTACACCAGTTACTTTCATCTTAATATTTTCTCGACCTCATTTACAGCCTTTAAGTAATGTATAAAATACTTTTTAATATCCGAATCCTTTATTCTTTTTATTATTCTGTTATTTTCCTGAGAATTTTCAGATCCTACTAATTGTAATTTTACACTAGACTCGGGATCTCTATATCTTCTATCTTTGACAATTATAACTTTCTGTCTAGCCAAAGACTCCCCCGTAAGAACAATATCTTTTGACTCTGTGCAATAGTAATCAGAACACATCAAACTTAACAGATGCAGATACCTGCATGTAGAGCATACAGATTGCGTATTGAGTCGGATTTTTACCTGATCTTGCAATGCCTGACTACCCCATTTATTATCTTCTTGCGTATTGCAACTAATCTGGTATTTTGAAAGACACTGCGAGTTTTTATCGCTGGGTACCAATTCATCTAAATGGATAAATTCAACTCCATTTCTAAGAAAATATTCATACAGAATCCTGACTTTTTCAGCCATTTTCTTAATGGAACCTCCATGAATAGTTTTATTAAAAGAAAACACCTCCATATCAATCCTCGCAAGGAGATAAAGATCACTGGCATATGCGTCAAAATCTGATTTTACAGCCTCGTATACTTCTTTCTTGGTGCTTTTATCCAAGAGATACAAATGTAAGTATTTTCTGTAATTAAACTCTCGCCTTGATAAATAACATCGAATTATCTTTCCATTTTGTTGTACGCCAAATACAGGCGGATAATTTTTTTGCTCTAAACCTGCAATTTTTAACCGTGTTTCCCCAAGCACTATACCCTTCCAAATTCCGTATAAATCATTAATTTGAGACTCCGGCAGCTCAACCTCTACAGGATATCCCACATTGATAATTTTACTTTTATTTACAAGCCGGTTTAATAACATCTTGCCCAAAGAAACATTCTCCAAATAATTCTCTGGGAATAGTATCGGCAATATATGTGTATGTGGAGCTAACAAGAATTTAACGTAATCATGATTTACCAGCGAATCGAAAGTGTCACGATTCCAGGACTTTAGTATAAATAAATCTTCTGTACAAATAGATACATTTACGCAAAAACTCATCGCCTTTAAGATCTCTATCAAATCAGACTCTATATATGTGCTGCGTTCTCTTGGGCTCAAGGACAAATGATTAATATTTATATGAAAAAGTAAAGCTAGTCTCATTTATCAATCGAACTTAGCTGGACCAAAAAACTTGACTTTTTATACCCAACCCATCGTTCAAACCACAAAAGACTCGGGTCATCTATTACTACTGACAAAAACTCCAATCCTTTTTCATATTCATCACCTATGCGCGCCATTGTCCTTTCAATAACTTTACTGTCCGACACCATAGAATTTAATAGCTGCCTTTCTTCAGTATTAACGTAACCTTTTCCAAACATATTCAAAAAAGCTCTCGTTTGCCAAGTATTGAGATTCCTATACAAGTAAATTAAAGGAACAGTGGGAACACCATTTCTTATATCGCTAAAACCCCTTTCATAGATATCTCCTTGGGCAATATCTTTCAAGTCATTAATTAACTGCCCTGCCCGGTTTATACAGCGAAAACCTGCAATAGTTTTATCTCTTAAGTCAGGATATCTCCCTTTTAAAATCAGGTCATGAAAAACAGCTATCTGTAGGGTCGCATGAAAATCACATCTGTTTTCGTAGTTGCTGACGATAACTCCTATAGGAGTATCTAAATCCATATATTTATGCTCGGTTATTGATCTTAACCCTAAGGCAACATAGTGCATGCAGGCAGAACGAATATGCTTATTTTGGGATCTGTCAGCTAAATATCGCGTTAGTGACCCTAATGTAGAAAATGCTGCACCTATTGTTTCACCTTTCCCATATTTCGCCCAACAGGACGGCAGATTTCCTCTAACGGAATCTTGATCTTCAATATCATCAATCATAAGAGATAAAGCCCAGAGTATATCCGAAGAGACTGCAACTGGCTTTCGAACGTCTTCTTCAATACCAAGATTATCACCTACCAGATCCATAAATAAGCTTTTCTCCCTATGAACATGCGCAACGAGACTGTGTGCCACAACTTCTGCATCATTTTCGGGTAAAGTTCCAAGGAACGATAAGCTTTCTTCTAATAGTCCTCTTTTTTCCCACTCCAGGTATACATCTTTAACAGCTGGATATTTAATTCTGTCTTCGATTTGCTTACCAAGGAGCTCCAACATATAATACTCGCAGGCATACTATAAGCTTTTATGTAGAGAAAGTATACATCATTTCGCAGAATTACTATGATTAATTTATCTCCTCTCCCTCCGAGTGAAGTGACCGACGGTGTTCAGGAATACTTTACTCTTGCAGATAAAGCATATAGAAATTGGACTCAAGCCCCGAAAGGTTATACCGCACCGTACGCACTACATTCAGGATATCATCCAGACGGTAATGAAATTGACCAGTTTGAATCAGTAACACTAATGACGAAAAAGATCATATCTTTACTAGACATAGACCCGAAAGCAAGCACGGCTATTTTAGAAAACGGATGCGGGGTCGGTAGCATTTCCTACCAAATAGCAACTGCATATCCGAATTCCCTCGTAATCGGCACTAATATCACACCTTCGCAGGCGTCAACGGCAAATAAATATAGAGTTTCCAGTGGTCTTAGCAATTTATGGTACATACTGGGAGATTACAACCAGCCATGCTTCCCTGACAACTCTTTTAACATAGTTATATTCTGCGAAAGCCTCTGTCATTCCACAGACCAGGCAAAATCAATTCAAGGAGCTTACCGCGTATTAAAAAAAGGTGGCAAATTGTTTGTTGCTGACGTTGTTTTAAATGACCTGCCTTTAACAACAGATGAAGCGAAACATCTGGATAATATGCACCGCGGATGGTTCATATCTGAATTTAGAACATTAGATGAGTTTCGAGCAATGCTTCAAGCTACATGTTTCGGAGTGCCATTACTATCACTTGATATTACAAGGCAAACTTTTCCATCTGCAAGAAGAATGGGTGAAAATTCAGCAAAAAGACTTCAAGAAGAGCAAACGGTACCCCCCGTTATAACCGAAAGCAGAAAGTCCTGTGTTGCGCTACACGAACTTATGAAAGCCGGTAAACTAAAATACTTTTGGCACCTGCTTGAAAAATAATGAGGTTTCAAGAATACAAAGAAGAAACAGAAACATCTATAAGAGATCTGACGAACAAACGTGTGTTAATTAGCTTGGAATATCCGCCTGGATCAGATGGAGGAATACAAAGAACAGTACTTTCCTTTACAGAATTTCTAGCACAAACGGGAGCTGAGGTCGACCTGGTATTTCCACAAAAGATATCTTTCATTAAAGAGGATTTTTTACTTATTGATCCTAACGTTAGAACTTGGCCTATTGCTACCGCAGCTAATAGCTGGCCACTAAATAAACTGCCAAATATGCACGAGTTCAACCGTGTGTTTATAGACATAACAACCGGGGGTCTCGATTCTATACTGGTCAATAGCCCTGATATGTTAGGTTTGGCGTTAATTAGAAGGTTATCAGCAGAACAGAGAAGGTTAGTCAATGTAATCTGGAATAGTCCTTTGGACATAAGACCCTCTGACTTAGACAGGATATCCGCCGAAGAATATGCTAAATACATTGCAACACAACCTCTCTATTGGTTAAGAAAGTGGCTGTGGATGGCATCTGGTATTTGCAATTTGAATGCAGTTTTCAACTCTCAGGCAAACAAATCTGCCTTTGAGAAAGTGTTTCCAAAAGCCAAGCCTTCAAAAACAGCAATAGTATATCCTGCATCCAAACTTTGTCATAACTGTCAGGTTGAAAGAACCGATGCCAAGTCAATTGACGAATCTCTAGAAAATAGATTCACAATACTTACAACTGGCAGAATTACAAGAAAAAAAGGAATTGGAAGGTTACTACACTTTATTCCAAGATTTGACCAATATTTAGCTGAATCTTATCCAGATAGAAAAGCAGGATTCGTCATAGCTGGAGATGCTGAAAGTCCTTTCGGAGCATTTGTTAAAGAAAGTGTTGGGTCTATAAACCTTGAACTAAAAAACACAAAAGTCATTGTTATAGAAAGACCAACCGACAGAGACTTATGCAGATTATATACAAACGCTGACATGTTTTTCATTTCCTCTACAATAGAAGGATTCGGGCTGGTAACCGTTGAAGCCGCAGCGCATGGTTTACCAGTAATAGGCTTTAATGCTCGAGGATCAGCTGAACTCATACCATACTTTGAACAAGACGGTTACCTTGTGGATAATCCCAACGTACCAATGCCATACGAAGATTTTGTCAAATTAAGCCAGCACATAACAACCTTTATGAGATTAGATCCAGCCTCAAGAGCCACAGTTTCGAAGAGAGTAAAGGAGGTCGCCATATCAAACTTTTCTCCTGAGTCTACAAATCAAAAAATGGCAGATTATCTTTTTGGAGCTCAAAGACAATAAGTAAGCAAAATAAACCTGAAGTGTTTTGAATACGTATAGCGTAAGGGTTGAGGTTGTGAAATTTAAAGAAAAAATCCTGAGCGGTTATGTTTTGTAAATCGGCTTGTTAGCCACCATAACCGCCCAGGCCGGTGCGGGTCATTGCTCGCTGTCAACGACAGCAAGGGCAGTGCCCGCAGTGATCGTCGCGCTTGCAACGACCGCAAATTGCCTGATGCACAAGCTTCTTGACGCATCGCCAGAACTTCCGCATGACAATTTTCCTCCTTTCTTTAGGATTACGACGTATTATAGGGTAGAAACACAAAAAGGTAAATATTATGGGGTACTTATAGACATAAGGCTACTCTGCAACCTTCGTCTGATTGAGAATCTGGGGAATATCTTGTCCGAAGTACTTCTTCTTTTCATGAGGTTCAATCCCAAGCATTTTTAAGGTCGATACTTCCAGCTGGTATCCTGAAAATTTACCGAACTTATCAAGGATGGCATCTACCTTATCTTTTACCCTTTTTTCTAGTGATGACTTAGAACTATCTATATTGATTAACGGGAACCCATCCTGTATTTTACCTTGATCTATAAGAGTGGAAATAGATCTCATAATATCTTTGCTAAAAACACCGTAATTATATATATAGAAATCGTTCCCTAGGAATTGTTTCGTCGATAGCTTTCCGCTCGATATATTGTAATACTCCAACAAGAACATCAACTTCATGAGTTTCTTTTTCCCCTCTGCAAAAAGCCACATCTTCCCAAGCATGTACAAAATCACGTTTTTAGTTGTATCGACGTCTTTTGACATTAATAGTTGATCCATACCTATACTATCCCACATTAACTAAGCAATTCAAGCCTTACTAAAATACCCGGCAATCAAACGACCTACTAACTTCTCTAAAGAAAATGCTTTTCTGTCACCGTCCGCATCTTGCTTAATACACTGACATAAGACTTTTTGTCCACCCTTGTTCATCACCGTCTCATAAATATAATAACCTTCGATCAGCTGATTAACCCTATTAGGATTTTCCCCAGGACAAACAGGAAACAATAGTAACAATACAAACTCCTTATAATTTTCATCTCTTAAATGCGGTATTACCTCATCTTCTATCCTGTTTTTCAAATTCGAGGCGCTAATCACTCCCTTTACTTCGATGTTTACCTTTCTACTGTTGGACTTACTTATAAATAGAACATCAGGGAATACAGCTTGCTGTAGGTTATCTAAGTCAAGCCTCCAAGAACTATCCAGCTGATTTTCAAGCTCAGCAGCTAATAAAAAATTGCTGAGAAATTCGCCGTTTACAAATCTTCTAATAAAGTAATTCATATCCTCATCTACTAATTCTTTTATGCTTTTGCCCATTTTCATAATCTCAATTACTTTCTTGTGACCGTTTTTATAGTCCGGGTAATACTTAGGAGGTATCTCTTCCCAGCTTGAAGTATCTAACAAAGACCAGCAAAACAAGGCATTTTTCCTCTTTGAAGTTAACTTCTTAAAAATTTCCTCTTTAAAAATCGTATATGCTGGTATCTTTAACTTCATTGCTATAAAAACTACCGGTATTTTACTAAAAACTGATAAAATATGTTAACTAGAATTAAAGATGTAATGAACTATGACCTTATCAGGTAAAGGAAAAATATATTTCCTCCTAAATAAGATTGATGATAAGAAAATCATAACACCTAAAGGGCAGCCGATTTTGCTGCACCCATCGGGGGATTTAGATAGTCATTATCCAACAGATGAATTACTGCGTCTTTTGTACAAGTTTCAAAATGACGACAAAATACTAAAAGTAGTGAAACTCCCCGAGATAAATGATTACGGCCTATCCAATTATGAGAATGAATACTATGGTATTGAGGTTACACCCAAGTTTGACGGATACTACCAAGAGATCAAGAAAGATCCAGCGTACCAGAAATTCATTGGTCAGGAACCGTCCACTGCTAACGTCAATAGGCCAAAACTCAACAGAAAGTCGCTTGAAAAAATCTGGAGCTTATTGCAAGAGATCGAGACAAGCCGGCAGATAACCGCACCCGAAGATAACATCGCAATCCCACAAGTACACCACAGTAAAGCGAAAAATGAAAGGGAGAAATCGCAGTATTCAGATGAAAGATTTACCATGCTTAGAAAGCTTGAAAAAGAAAGTGCCATTAAAGAAGTAATCTGGCCTAATAATTTTGATAAGCTAGTACACCTTAAACTTGGCAATAGATACTTCGAGGTGCTTAATTGGTATGAAAAAGAATACGAGAAAATTATTAAGAACGACCCAAAGCCCACAGAAAGCATCCAAAGCCCTACAAACAAGCCTGTTTACGAAATTACCTACTCGGAGCAAACAAGGGAAATTATAATAAATGGTTTTCTATTTAAAAAATTGGCCTTGTTCAGTTTAAATGACACTATCTTTAGTTATCTTTATAAAAATCCAAACACTGAAAAAACTGGCGATGAAATAAAAGAAGCTTCCAAAGAAAATTCTATTAAAGACCTTAATAAATTTGTGGAGCAACTAGGGTTTAAAGGTGAATTCAGGCAGGTTTTCTTTAAGGTATCTAAGTCTAAAATTCAATTCAATAACCCCATTACGCAAGAACAGCTGGATGAACAGGGTATTAAAAGACTTAAGTTTTAGCTGTCCTTAATCCTTTCCAATCCGAAGTAATCAGTTTCACCCCGAAGTAGCGCTGAAATAGCGACTGTCTCGACCCTCTTCTATAAGCTATACCTAATTATGGAATTAGTAGCCGATAAGCAGGATTTAAAGACTTATCTCGAGCAAGTATATGACAGGGAGTTGTCCGAGGCTGAATATATCGAATATAAAAACCGTCTAATTAAGTTTTTTAGTTTGTTGATGGAAGTTGACCAACAGCAGAAGAAAAAAAGTCATGAATGCAACGCTAACCGAAATACAAATAGTGCCAATTAAGCCGAAAGACGGGCTAGTAGCCTTTGCCAGCTTCGTTTTAAATGATTACCTATATTTGAGCTCAATTGGCATTATGACTAGACCACAGGGTGGATATAGGCTTGTTTATCCAACAAAAATCGTTAGGAACAGGCAAATAAACATTTTTCACCCTATCAATAAGAACTTTGCAACCTTAATACACGCTGAAGTCGTTAAAAAGTTTGAAGAAGTAATGAGCTATGGTAGATACAGTCAAATTAATGCTGGATAAATCTATGCTTGCAATGGTAGATAAAAGTAAATTCGAAAAAGATATAACGAATCCATCAAGGGGATACTTCACGCTGGTTCAAAATCCTACAACAACAGAGTTAAAAAGCGGGATATACAAACCCAAACTCACGCTTACAAACCGATTTAATTGCTCAGGACGCCTTGGTGAAACACTGGCAATTGAGTTTTCTGCTCCGAAACTGGTTTTCGGCAACAATTTTGATGAGGTAGCAGATGAAGACTTTTCCAATGTCATTCAAAAATTGAAAGCCGTACTGAAAGACATGGGCGTTTATGTATTTGAAAATAACCTACAAGATGCACTTGTATCATCTATCCATTACTCTAAAAATATAGCCTTGACCGACTATTCGACCCCGTATACCTACATCGAACAGCTAGCCAAGCTCAATATCAACAAGAAATTGGATACAAACAGAACAGATTTTAGAAACGAAGGACACAGCTTTAAATACCATGCCAACACGTTTGAGGTAGTCTTCTACGATAAGATTAGAGACCTACAAAAAGGCGAGCTAAGCGATAAGAGAGCCGAAGAAAAGGACAATGCTATTCAGCTAAGCCTGTTAGATCTTTTAAAAAAGCAAAAACCTCTCGAGGTACTAAGAGTCGAAATACGGCTAAACGGAAGATCAAAGATCAGGCAAATTCTTAAAAAGGTAGACGTGGTAGCAGAACCTACTTTTACAAACATCTTCAACCAAAAAATCGCTAAAAAGGTACTGCTTCACTACATTAACGAAATCGAAGGAGCATATCCGCCGATATTGGCATATAAACACGATAGCCATGTTAAAACCTTTAAGGAGATTTTAAGAGCCAACCCAGACCTAAAGCCCACGCAGGCACTCGAACTAACTTGCTTTAGAGGACTGCTCGACGAGATAGGGGTGCGGGAATACCGGCAGATAATAGAACCATACGGAAACTATTACTGGTACAACTTAAATAGAAAAATGAAAGAGTTAAAACAGCCAGATACAACAGAGGTATTCTCAAAATTGCGGACAGAAATAGAGAAATTTGAGCCATTAAGGTTAGTTGCAATCCATGATAGGATGATAAGGAATGATAAAAATGAACAATAACATAGAGGACGAGTATTACACCATAGAGGAAGTAGCAACAATGTTGAAAGTAGCCTACTTAACTGTTTACCGCTGGATACAGGCAGGAAAACTTGTAGCTTATAAGGCCGGCAAGCAGTACAGAATAAAAAAGGTTGATTTAAATAATTTCATCGAGGTTAAGAGATAATGAAGGAGACTTTAGAAAACTATATCCAATCGATTTCAATCAAATTCTCCCATGATGAAACATCCGAATATGGCTATCGAGCTGACTTTGAGATCATGCTCAGAGAAGTATTTAAGGAAATCAATGTCCACAGGTTTGACCACGACCCTAAAGCAAGAAAAGGCAACAAACCAGACTTTGTCGTAATAAAAAACGATATTCCAATTCTCTATATCGAAACAAAGGATATCGGTGAGTCTTTGGATAAGATCGAGAAATCGGAGCAAATGTCTAGATACTACGGCTATGCGAACTTGATCCTCACTGATTATCTTGAATTCAGATTCTATAGAAACGGTTTGCCTTATGGAGAACCTATTACAATCGGAACCCACGATATAAAGAAACGAACAATAACTCCTGAACCAGAGAACTACGAATACATTGCAAAGACATTGCTCGATTTTACAGCATCACATAAAGAACCAATCCGTTCTGGAAAGCACCTTGCAAAAATAATGGGAGGTAAAGGACAAAGAATAAGGGATAATATGCGACAAATCCTTGCAACAGAATCAGGCAAAAATTTCGAACTCATGAATTTATACGAAACTATTAAAAGACTGCTTGTACATGATCTCACACCCGATACCTTTGCTGATATGTACGCCCAAACCCTGGTATATGGACTCTTTGTTGCCCGTTTCTATGACAAATCATTGAACACTTTTAGTCGACAAGAAGCCAGAGAACTCATTCCTGCTTCTAATCCATTTTTAGGTCATTTTTTCGACCATATAGCAGGCAGAAATTTCGAAAAACAACTTTCATACATAGTAGATGAATTATGCGAGGTATATACCCATGCAGATGTTGCTAAACTCATGGGTCAATACTTCAAAAATACTATCAAAAAAGGAACTCAACGTGCACAGGATCAAGTAATCCATTTCTACGAAGACTTCTTAAAAGAGTATGACGACGACTTGCGAAAAAGGATGGGTGCCTACTATACTCCACTTCCGGTTGTACAGTTTATAGTGCGCTCGGTTGACTATCTTCTCGAAAACGAATTTAACTTACCCAAAGGTCTCGCAAATACGGCAAGAACCAGTAACGGCCTTCACAAAGTCCAGATACTTGATCCCGCAGTAGGAACTGGAACGTTTATCAGCGATGTTATAGGCAAAATATACACCCGGATCAAAAACTCTGGACAGAAAGGACGTTGGCCTTCATATGTGCACCATGAATTACTCCCACGGATATACGGTTTCGAATTAATGATGGCTCCATACACCATCGCGCACTTAAAACTCAGCATGGCACTTAAGGAAACAGGTTTTTTATACTTTAACGAAACCCGCATGGGTAAAGCCAGACTTGGCATCTACTTAACAAATTCTCTCGAAGAGGTAACTAACCAGCCTGAACTTCTGGCATTCGACTTCGGTGCTAGTATTGCCGAAGAAGCTAAAGAAGCCTCTAGAATTAAAAATGAAAAACCAATAATGGTTGTAATGGGAAACCCCCCATATAGTGTCAGTTCCTCCAATAAAGGCAAATAGATACAGAATCTTATTAAGGTATACAAAGAAGGGCTAAATGAAAGAAAAATCAACTTGGATGACGACTACATTAAGTTTATCCGTTTCGCAGAACATTTTATAGAGAAGAATGGGAGTGGAATTGTCGCTATGATCACAAACAATTCTTTTATCGACGGGGTCACTCATCGCCAGATGAGAAAGCATCTGCTAGAAACATTTGACGATATTTACATTCTTGATCTTCATGGGAGTACCAAAAAGAAAGAACATGCACCTAATGGTAGCAAGGATGAGAACGTGTTCAATATTGAGCAGGGAGTATCAATCAATATATTGATTCGTAAGGACGGGAAACAGGTTGACTTAGGAACAGTCCGCCATGCCGAAATTTATGGGACACAAGAATTCAAATTTAAGAAACTCAACGAAAGCACTATAAAAAATGTTATATGGGAGAAGCTTAATTATTCCCACCCGAATTATTTCTTTGTACCTAAAGATTTTGGTGCGAATGAAGAATATGAAAAAGGGTTCGTAGTTGATGAGATATTCCCAATCTCAAACTCTGGAGTAAAAACCGACAGGGATGCGTTATTCATTGATAGGAACAAAGATTCTTTGGAGTTTAGAATGCAAAAACTTTTGTCTGGTGATTATGACGAAAATTTCAAACAAACATTTCGTGTTATTGACTCAAGTAGCTATAAGTTAACCGAAAGATTAAAAAGAAAATCCTTCAATGAAGGTTACATAAAGCAAATTCAATATAGGCCATTCGATTACCGATGGATCTACTACGACCCATCTTTAGTCAGCAGACCAGGTCGAAAAGTCTTCAAACATCTCGTTTCAAAAGATAACCTTGCCCTGTTAACCTGCAGGCAACAGAGCACCTTTAGTTTTCAACATGCCTTTATAACTAAAGATATCGTTGATATTTGTGCCGTTTCACTACAAACAAAAGAAACAGGCTATGCTTTCCCTCTTTATCTTTATTATGAAGATGGAACTAGAACCTCAAACCTCAAAAAAGAAATAGTCGATGAAATAGAAGTAACTGTCGGCAAGGTCTCGCCGGAAGATATTTTTGACTATATTTACGCTGTTTTGCATTCTCCAAAATATCGACAAAAATACAAGGAGTTCTTAAAAATTGATTTTCCGCGCTTGCCTTATCCGAAAGATAAAAATAGCTTTCGAAAGTTAGTAAGTCTTGGCTCGGAACTTAGGGCACTTCATTTGCTAGAATCGCCAAAGGTAAACAAACTTATTACTACTTATCCGATAGCAGGTTCCGATACAGTAGAAAAAATAGAATATAAGGAAGGGAACGTTTTTATCAATTCCAGCCAATATTTTGGGAATATCTCGGAAGTCGCCTGGAATTTTTACATTGGAGGCTACCAACCCGCTCAAAAGTGGCTAAAAGATCGTAAAGGAAGGACACTTAATAATTCAGACATCGAACATTATCAGAAAATAATTGTTGCGCTAACCGAAACAGACAAGCTAATGAAAGAGATCGATAAAATAGTTACAAAAGAGTATTTACGATGAAAGCCGTCATCCTAGCCCGTGTATCAACCCTAAGACAAGAAAAAGAAGGTTTATCTTTACAAGATATTCAGTTACCGATGCTAAGGGAATACGCAAAAGAAAAAGGATTTAATAAAACTATCGAGTATGTATTTAGCGAAAGTGCCGATTACAAGATAAGAAGAAAATTTAAGGAAATGCTTGATTTTGTAAAAGCCAACGATGATGTTAAAGCAATTATCGCCTATCGTGTAGACCGCATAACAAGAAATTACAGAGATGCCGTCGCTATAGATGAATTAAGGCTTGATTACGATAAAGAGATCCATTTCGTTTACGATAGGCTTGTCATAGACAAAAACTCTGTAGGCAGGGATATTACCGACTGGGACACGAAGGTATACCTTGCCAAGCAATATCTTAACCGGCTGAAAGAAGATTCGAAAATTACAGCGCAAAGAAAGCTAGAAAATGGCGAGTGGCCAGGGAAGGCTCCCTTTGGATACAGAAATGTAGACATAGATAAAAATAAAAAGTGGATAGAGATCGAACAACCAGAAGCAGAGATTGTAAAGAAAATCTTTGAATGGTACTCAACTAAAAGCTATTCAATGTTAGAGATCAGAAATAAGCTGGTCGAGATCTTCAACCTGAAATGCACCAAAAGCAAAGTAGATCAAATCCTAAGAAACCCGTTCTATCACGGAACAATGTTATATGACGGGCAATTGTATCCACATAAATACGACCGAATTGTTTCCAAGGAGCTTTTTGATGCAGTTCAGGAAGTAAAGGCCGGGCATAATAAGAAAAAATTCAAATATGCCGGGCTACCCTATTTATACAGAGGCCTAATAAGATGTTCAGTATGCGGTTGCATGATTACTCCTGAAAAGAAAAAGGGGCAGTATGTGTACTATCATTGCACTCAATACCAAGGCAAGCACGACGCAAAATGGTTAAACGAGAACACACTTACACAACGATTCCTTGATATATTCGGTCAAATTAAGCTTCCACAAGAAGCTGTTGATGAAATAACCAAATCATTAAAAGAATCTCACGAAGATAAAAAGCATTTTCAGAAGGATTTACACGAAAGGTACCAAACCGAATACCAAAAATACGAAACAAGAATCGAAAGGATGTACGAAGACATGCTCGACCGTAGTATTACTAATAGCTTCTATGAAAAAAAACGAAAAGAGTATCGTACCAAGCAAGAAAGTTTGGAAAGAAAAATGTCTAATACCCGTGAAGCCGACGAAACCTATTATATCAACGCAAATTACGTGCTTAACCTTGCCTCAAGGGCGAGAGAGCTGTTTGAAAGTTCTGAACCAGAGCAAAAAAGGGTCTTAATAAATACCGCACTTCAGAACTTGTCTTTAGATGATGAAAACCTGCATTATGACTGGATAAAATCTTTCGACACAATAGCAGAATCGGTCAATAGTTCTTCCTGGCTCTACATAGCCGAAGATGTTAGGAAGTGTTATGTGGGTTAATCAAGTTCTTTTTGGCCTAAAAGTTTTAAGAGCTCATTAACTTGTTTTCTGGTCTTTTTCCCGGGAAGAATTCAAACTATACCATTTATACTAATATCCATTTGGCCCCCCCAAAACACAGCGATACTATACAGGCTTTATGCACCAACCATGTGCTTGAATTAGTTGAGGCGGGGATGGTTAAGATTGTAGAGGGAATTTGATAAACGCTCTAAGCCGTTTGCACATCTGGCAAATTACTAGGTTGATCTTTGTGTCTTATAAAGGTCATAAAGACAACCGTTCCAAAAAATTGTGTTATCCATATCGAATCAAATCGTTCTGGTACTCTGTTAAAACCATAAAGGAAAATGTCAGGATAAAACGAAGTATTCCAGTTCATAATATCTAATATATCTTTATGCTTTTTTTCAAGCTCTGGACCAGTTTTAACAAAGTGTTTAATGATATGACCTTTTGGTAGTACTTTATTTAGCTCAATGTATACTAAGCCTTTTATTGTTTTATCCAAAACTTTATAGATATGTTGCCAATCATTATTATTCATTGTTATTGCAGTCTTTTTGCCCATATATAAGCCTTGTGGTGTTTTGACCTCAACAATACTCATTTTGTTAAACATATAATTTGCTAGTGTCTTGTCTTTTATGATTGACCTTTTAATTTTTGTATCAAATAAGTAGCTAGCATTCATCGATTTATCAAGTGAAAAAGCTGTAATATGGTCTCTAAAAAAGACCTCATCACTTGAGAAACTTTGATTGCATTTATTACAGCTCGGAACCGTAGTAAAATTTAAACCTTTTGTTTTTGGGTATAAATTCTTTGAAGGTATATGATCTTTAGTTTCAGCTTTTTTGCCACAATAGATGCATTTTTTGTTAACTTTTCCTTTGCCACCCTTTTTCATCTGTGTAATTACAATCTTGGTTGTTTATAATCTCCCCATAATCTCAACTATTTTATTTGCCAATTCTCGTTTTTCTATCATAAATTCTGCATATTTTGATTTCCATCAACTACAATTTTTATTTCCTTCCCATACGGTTCGATTATTTTGTTGATTTTCTTAATAGCCCCTCTCGCAGATTCAATAAATATATTAATATCTTCAGTAACACTTTTGATTGACTCTGGAACTTTGCTTTTTAACATACCCATAATTACTTGCTTGGGGAAATCGGGCGGTGGAAGAAGTATCATTCCAAAGAAAAATGATATTCTTCTAAGTCTTTGTTTTAGATTAGCCATCTTAGAGTAGGCGAGTTTTATTTCCGAATTTACGACATTGTCAGGAAGTTTCGTGAGGACCCCCGACATAATCAATGCCCTATGGTTGATATCTTCTAGCCCAATTAATAAGTCATCTGAAAAAGCTTTCCAGACGCCTAATAACTGTCGAGCCCCTTGTTCTTCAGTGGTCTGGGCAAGTTTATCTTTCAATTCTTTGATTGTTTTTTTGTTATTAGACATTAAGTCTTCAATTTGAATTATGTTATCTGCTAGCTCTTCTCCAACATATCGTGCTATAGAAATGTAAGAGGTTTTTAATTCTTCGTTTTTCCTTTGTCTCTCATTTTCAGAGTTTGCATAAAGAGGTAATGAAATACCAATAAAAGTTGCAAGTAGCATCAGTATTGCATTTACAATGATTGAGGAAGCCTCCTCTTGCACGACGCCCAACTTGTATCCGTAAAAATAAAGCAAGACTAAAACTGTAATAAAGATAGATATTGTAGCTAAAATGATGAATTTATTCTGTAAAAATTTCATATCAATTTACCAACCCTCCACTAAAAGCTTTATTTAAGACAGATTGAGTGAGCTGTTCTGATTTAACTTCGGCATCGCCGATCTTTTTTAAAATGTCTTCTTGGAGCGCAAATAACTTTTCTACCCTTTTTACGATTTCTTTCTGTTCTTGAATAGAACAATAAGGTATTCCTACCTTGCTTAATTTTTGTGCGTTTATGTTTGACTGGCTTACGCCATCGGTTTTGATATCACGAAAGTATGATTTTGCATGTGAAGAATTAAGATAATAATTTAAATAGTCAGGATCTAATTCCGGATAATTCACTATTCTAATTAGATATCCCGCAAAGATTGCGTCTCGGGTACTTTTGTATATTGAGGTTTTTCCGACCAATTCAGGGCTATTGGTTCTATTAAAGAGAACGGTATTTGGTTGCAATTTGTATTTTTCAACCTCTGGCTTATCTGAGGTATACACTAAATTTTCCCAGTTAATACTGCCTTCTTGGAGATTTCCCATTCTTAAAACAGGGATCTTACCAGTTTTTGATGACTTTTTAGAAGTTCCGTAATCAAAGGATTTACACAACTTTGCTAGTGAAACAAATTCCCACTCCTCTGGTAAATCAGAATTAGAATTGTTTTCGTCTTCGGCGTATATACGCTCAATTCCCTTGCGTTTAGAAGCTGTTTTAGCCTCATCTAGTCGTTTGGTTTTGATCTTATTTATAATTTCCTGAACAGGTGTTGATTTTGGGTTCTTAATTCTCCAATCCTTTGTCAATTTGCCGGTGACTGCAGCGTGGAGGATTGCTTGGCGAAAGAAACTGGCTTTAATTGAAGATGAAATAAGTGTGCCAGACACACTACTTTTATATTCGCCTATATCATCAAGCTTTTTTGTTAATTTAATTTGATCGCTGATCTTTTCAGGCAAAGATATTAAGTGATCTTCAAAAATCTTTTTTGTTATATGCACCATTCCCGTCCCATGTGTTTTTGAAGAAAGTTCCTTTATTGCTTTTTGAAGAATGTAAAAACAAAAATCCTTGGTTACAATATTCTCGTTAGGATTTACCTTGAATATGTGCTGATTTAACCACGCGTCTTTTCCTATCCAATTATAGACGCCTAAAGTTGCTGACCATGATAACAACAAATCCCCTTCCTTAACTGAAAATTTATCGTCGTAGTTATTATCAGCATAATTGACTATTTTTGTACTTCCCGTGAGATTTTGAATTCTGATTATAGGTAATCCGTATTTTTTCCATTCACTTTTTTTAAAAGCTCTACCGTTTTGGTATTCCGCAATGTCACCAAGTTTGTATTGTTTCCATTTGATATCTTCAGTCTCCATTCTCCAGTTCCTCCTGTATTTTTTCTAATCCATCGATAGCTTCTTTTAGTTCGGATAAAATGTCGGTTATTAATTCTTCTGGGTCTGGTAGATCGTCGGGGTCTTCTAGATCCTCATCTTTTAACCATTTAAAGCTATCTAACTTGTAATTTCTTTCTTTTACTTGTTCTATTGAAAACGGTTTCCATCTGCCTTCTTTTGAACAATCTTCACTTCGTTTAGAAGTTCCGCCTGGATTATCTCCATAACATTTAACAAATTCATCAAAGTGCTTATCTGTTAATGGTCTATCTTTTTTAGTAACTATAGGGACATTAGTTCTGGCATCATAAATCCAAACTTTTTCTGTCGGCAAACCTTTAGTGAAAAAGATTACATTTGCTTTAACACCTTGTGAATATGGAGTAAATGTACCTCTTGGAAGTCTTAAGATTGTGTGCAAATTACAATCCTGCATTAAGATTTTAAAAATTTCCCCTGCCTGATCTGCAAATAAAACATTGTCTGGTAAAACAACCGCTGCTCTTCCGCCTGATTTTAATATGGTTAATATATGCTGTACAAAATTTAACTGCTTGTTACTTGTACCAATAGTAAAATCTTGCCTTTCGGGCACTTGATTTGCTCCCTTAGTACCAAAAGGAGGATTTGTAAGTACTACATCAAACCGATCACCTTTATCAGGCTCGTAAATTGAATCAGCTAATCTTATCTGTGAAAGTATTCCATGCAGATATAAATTCATTAGAGCAAGTCTCCTTGGTCTTGCCACAAGCTCTGTACCATAATAAGTTTGCTTCCTAATCCTATCTAAATCATCACGATTAATAGCACTTCCAACTTCGTCTAAAAACCATTGATACGCCGAAACCAAAAACCCACCCGTACCAGATGCGGGATCTGATACTGTAAACTCTTTTGAAACTCTAGGATCTGGCTTAACACATCTAACAATCGCATTGATCAAAACCCTAGGCGTAAAGTATTGCCCAGCACCCTTTTTACCTTCACTCGCAGACTTTTCAAGTAAACCCTCATAGGCTTCTGCCTTTACATCAACATTCAAACCAGACCAATCAATGTCATCTATAAGGTCGATAAGCTTTTTGAGATTTACGGGCTTTGTGAATTTTGATAGAGCCTCTGCAAAAATATCCCCTAGAATGCCATCTTCTTTAGATAAAGTTCTTAATAGATCTTGATAAAAATCTGTGAGATCTGTTCCCGATTTATATTTAAGTACTTCCCATGAGTATGCCTTAGGAATCTCAACACCTTTTTCGTCTGCCATTTTAAGAAATAGCAGGAATGTTAGCTGTTCTACATAGTCGCCATAATCCATTCCGTCATGTCTTAGAATGTGGCAAAATCCCCATAATTTATTTACAACATCAGTATTATTTTGCATAAGCGTAAACCTCCGGTATTGCCAAATTTATCTGATTAATAAACACCTCTAAATTATTATCGAAATCTCGATTAACCTTTTGAAAACTACCTCCACTATCAACAAATATTGGCATATTGTTAAAATCTTCCTTTTCTATAGTTAAATTTTCTATTAAATGTGAGCTTATCAACGAAACCCACTTTTCTTGTTGAGGAGATAGTTTAGTGTTACCAAAAACCTTCTCTATAGCAAGATCAATACGTTCCTTTGCAGATAAAATAGGTTCATCTTTTCCTGCGTGCTTGACCATTGAGATAATATCGGCAAGCGGGTATTTATATGCCTTTCTTAAATTGTCTTCTGTAAACCTCTCGGGTTGTTGTCTAAGAGATGCTCTAAGCTCTCTTAGAGCCTGTGTGCCCCACTTTTTGGGCTTATCCAATACTATAGAGATCGCTTCTACATGCTCGGGATTTTCTTTTACAAACCTTTCGAAAGCCTCTATATAATCTCCTATTTTTAATTCTTTTCCATCAGTTGTTCTAAATACATATTCTGAAGTAACAGTATCTTCTGACTCAATAGCCTTAATAAATCGCCTTGGAGCTCTAGGATAGTTTCTAAGAAAATTTATAAACTCTTGGTTAGTAAGAAGCTTTAGAGTTTTGCCCCTTTCATTATCGAGCATTTCGGGTAAATTCTTTGCAAATTCGCCTATATCGCCATCTTCTATAAACTTTTCTAACATTTCCCGGCCTTCTGCCGTTATTGTTTTATTTATCCTTTGAAGCCGCTTTATTAAACAGCGAGTATTGTACTCAAGGTCAACATTATTGCTAATATCTTCAATTATTTGTTCAAGAGACCGTGTTGGTAAAAGAGGTGCGGTTTCTGTTATTCCGGTTTCATTTCTAAAACTTTCTAAAAGTGTGCCTCCGAAACAATCGAAAACCGTAAAGTTAGTCTTTGGTGGTGTATCTAAACCGTTTGGAAATTGCTTACAAAGTCTAGTGCCTCTACCCATCATTTGTTCAAATAGAATTCTTGACTTAACAGATCTCATAAAAACGAGGTATTCGAGTGCAGGTATATCTACTCCTGTAGTTAACATATCTACCGTAACAACAATGTGTGGATCAGGTCTATTTCTAAACTCTTTTATTCTTTGCAATGGCCTATCAACATTTGGTGCTCCTGTAATTTTCTGGACAAACGCATCGCCTCTACCAAAGACATCTCGACAAAGGTCTACTATTTGATCTGCGTGTGATGTGTGTTGTAAATCGTTATGGGCAAAAATTAATATTTTAGGAAATCTTCCAGTTTCTTTTTCGTGCTCTTCTGTATATTTTTTTATCTCTTCGATTATCTTTCTGTTGCTATCTGGAGAGGTAACCTTTCGTTCTATATCAGAAGCCTCAAATTGTTTTTCGTCTTCTAGAAGGTCTAGTTGTTGTACACCAGTATCTGGATCGATGTTTTCTATTTCATCACCTGCCTTGATTGTTAGTCCTTGCAACCTGATGCCCGAATTAATTTTCACAGCATCATAATCGACTAAATACCCATCTTGAACCGCTTTCTCGTAAGGATATCTGTATACAATATTTTTAAAATATGATGTTGTGTGTGCAGCAGGAGTTGCTGTTAAGCCTATTTTCGTGGCATCGAAATGATCTAATACCTCTCGCCATTTGCTGGTTTCTTCTGCCGTGTAACCTCTGTGGCATTCATCTGCAATTATGGTATCAAAAGCATGAATAGGGATATCCAGCTTGTCTGCATCATCTTCTGGGTCAAAATCTCCGCTTTCCGAGAACATTCCTTCTTTACCAAAAAGATTAATTCTCATTCTTTGGATTGTGCTTACATAAACAAAAACCTGACTCCCGTCTGGATTGGTAAGATATGAATTTGGTAATACAGTAAAATCAATTTTCTCATCGGCGCTAAAAAAGCCATTTTGAAATTGTTGGCTATATACTTGATATATCTGATTAAATTTCAGATTATCCTCAGTCTCGTATGAAGCAAATTCGGTTACAGCTTGCGCCGCCAAAGCCTTTCTATCAACCAAAAACAGGACTCTTTTACTAGCCCCTGATTTTAGTAACCTGTAAATCAAAGATGCAACCGTGTATGTTTTTCCCGTACCAGTAGCCATAGCAACAAGCATTGCTCTTTTGTTCTGCTGTATTGCTTTCTCAATATTTTCTATGGCTTCTTTTTGGTAGTACCTTAGCTTTTTTGCATTTGGTGGATTGTTAGTAAACCAGTCTAACTTTGTGTTGAGGTCAAAATTCATAAATTCATCTATTGCTTCTGGTGTATGAAATCCGGCTACTTTTCTTGACCTACTGTAATCATGCCTTAAATCCTCAAACCAAATAACAGTGCCATTTGTTGAGTAGATGAATGGAACTCCATAAGGAGGCGCCCCTGAATCCCTTAAAACCATTGCATCGGCATACCTATGAGCCTGCATGAGCACATTTTGAGGCCCCACGGCTAATTTTTTTGCCTCTACTATTCCAACTAACATTCCTTGTAAAAATAAGCCATAGTCAGCAGGCCCTCTTTCAGTTGGGTATTCTTCTATAGCTGTTTTGTGGAGTTTTGAAATATCGAGGTCAGGGGCATATGGAATGATGTTTTTCCAACCCGCCTTTTTAAGTTTCTCGTCTATATATTTTTTTCGAGTTTGCGCCTCATTCATCTTCATTTCCTTATCATTTCTTATCAAGTTTTCTCAGTAACACTTCAAATAATTGATTAGCATCCTAAAAAATTTAGGATCATTCCCTGACCCGAACCGTGAACAGTGTTAGAACGATTATACAGGAGCAGTGTCAAGACCTAAAAACTGTGTTGATTCTAAAACGAAGTGCACCACTTAAGGTAAAATAAATGCCTTAAGGAAGATTACTATGAATGACTACCACAAATGAAACGATCGCTACAAAAGAGTTAAAGCCTTGAAACGTTTAAAAACTGGGGCAAAAAGAGAAAATCCTGAGCGGTTATGTTTTGTAAATTGGCTTGTCAGCCACATAACCGCCCAGGCCAGTGTGAACCACTTACCTCCGCTGTCAACGACAGCAGGGACAGTGTCCACAGTGGTCGTCGCGTTTGCAACGACCGCAAATGGCTCGATGCACCCAGACTCGGACGCGCTGCCAGAGCTTGCGCATTCTCATTTGCCTTTACCTCCTTTCCTTAGGATTACGCTATATTATAGGATAAAATCGCAAAACTACAACAACCATGTACATTTAATGCGGAAACTATCGTAAGGACAGTTGCCCACACCATCGTAACCGCAAGAGGGCGGAGCCCGTTTTCAAAAGTTAAAAAGGGTGGAAATACAAGTTAGCAAACCATAAAATTTTGACGATTTGGCTTTAATCATAATAATACCGATTCATCTTAGAGTTTTGGGATAGGTTTACAACGTGTATTATTCAACAATAATTCAGCTAGGCAGACTCCGTAAACCGTGTACCATCCAAGCTCAAGCGGTGTTTCGTCCTTGTATATTTTTCCGATGTCTTCATACGCAAACTTTAAAATCGCATTAACAATAGTCGTCACTGTAATAGGCTCAAGACCTAGCCATTTCGTATAAAACTCATAAAACCCCAGAACATATTCCGCAAAATCCAGTGAACGTAAATAATTACGGGAATCTTTGTTCTTAACCTGATTGTCAAATTTAAGTTGTAATTTTATTGCCTCCAATTCACGCTCATATTTAGTCTTCTTTGATCTATTTTTTGTTATGTAATGACCGATCTCGTGGATTAAATAACTGGCTTCTCCGGCATCAAACTTATCCCTATACGGGAAATCCAGATATATACGCATAATCCCTTTAGAGTCTTTTTTAGTAACACAATATCCATACTTTGCATCAAAAATAAATACGGATCTATCCTTGAATACCCTATGACTTTCTGGAATAAGACGCTCCAAGTCCACAATACTGTACCTGTCGTGACCTAATTTCCAGTCAGATCCCATCTTTTCCCGGGTTTCAACCATAGTCTGTATACCATCAACAAAGGCATGGCGCACCTGCTCTCCTGTTAGTCCTAATTGTCGTATTTTTCTTAAGTATTTTTTATCCATAATCTTTTGCGTGAACGACACTACACATCAATCTTAGGAGACGGACAAGCAGTTCGTCTACTATCAGTAGGAAACTGCTTGGCACAGAGGCTTTTTTTACTCATTCAGGGCTAAGGTGTAGCTATTCGCTACTATTTCGGAGGATTGTCTAATATGCCCTGATCGAGAGTATAAAAACCTCATAACAGAACACGTAAAAAACCTGCCGTGTTATGAAACTTTTATTTTTGCATGCTTCATCAATCACATACCACCCTGGAGACCACACTGCATTTGGCCTCTTTATCAAATCGTAATTTATTATACAATACCCATGATGAAAGAAATCTTAAACCTAAAAAAACTAGACGAAGTACTATCCGAAAAGTGGAACGCGATTTTAGACCCAGAACCCGAGAAGCAACGGAACGCAATCATTGATTATTTAACCTTCTTAAGAGACCAATACGAAGCAGGAACAATTGGATATATGATGTATCCATACTATGTGACGTCACTACTAGCTATCGACAATATGGAAACCCGTACGGAATTAGAGAATATTCTTGATTTAGCTCCAAAACTAGAAATACCCAATCCAGACTCTCAAACAAATCCAAGGTCTCGTCTGGAAGAAACCGATAGACTATCTCAACTAATAACAGATCTCGAAGAGAACTCCACAATAAAATCTAAAGACAACACTTAATTAGGAAATCCCAGAAAATAGACTAAAATACAAGTCCCTAAACATTTTCGGCTTCATCAAGCGCAAGCATGTAGAATCAGAAATAAATGTAGTGGTGGCTACACTTTTATGCAAGGCTTTTATTTGAATACTCTTTACTATTTAGCACCACCATGCTATTTGATAAATACTCGTTGAAATCTGTTTCTTTAAGATAAATACCTTTTAATTTGCTCATTAATGGTTTGAGCTGTGGATAATTTCTCAAAGAATATGCACCAGATGTGGGACATGAGTATTTCATGCGCTGTTATTCTTTTTTGTCCTTCTGAATCTTCAAAAGCACTTCTCACTACAGTATCCCCCTCCTGAGTACTTATCCCGGGATGGAACGGGCCGACCACTACCTTGTAAATGTTGTATTTCCATTTTCTGCCGGTTACCTTTTCGACCTCGCTAGAAAAGGTGTCGTTAATCTTATCCCATTCTTTCTGGTATAGAGGAATAACGCGGTCTATGTCCTCTTCACATTTTGAATATTTTTTCTTGGCAAGATTTTCAACATAACCTTTTGCATCTTGATAATCTTCCACTCCATAAATTCGCTTCAATTCGGTCTTACTGATCCCCATGCTCTTGGCACGGTTTTTAACACCAGAAGGATCATCATCGCTCAACATAATCCATATCATAAAAGCGTCATACTCGAAGTCTTTTACGTATTTAACTTTCATAAAACCCATTATAAATTAAAACTGGTGATTTACATATTTTTCATGTTGCATTTTTAAGTTCTTTTCGCAAGAATCATCTACAAAATTGTATTTGCTAAAACTAATAGCAAAACCCAAATAAATGTGGCGATTACGCCATATACCTTCCAGTGAGGTGTTTTTCTGTTGTCAGGCTTACCGGCTCCTATAAACCATGCGGGGAATTACTATCGATGTATACGACAAAAGATACGAAAGATACACGAGTGCAAAGAATAAGGCTGTTAAGCAACTGGAAAAGTTAAGCAAAGCTGAAGATGACTACTATGTGACTGCAAACACAATACTTTCTCTCGCATCACGGGCAAGCGAGCTGTTTGAAAGTTCGAAACCTGAGCAAAAGAAGGAACTTCTGAGTCTTGTACTTTCGAATTGTACGCTGGATGGCGAAAAGATACGCTACGACTTGAAAAGTCCCTTCGATACTATACTCGAATGTGCTTCCTGTTCTATCTGGCTCTACATAGCAGAGGATGTTAGAAGGTGTTTTGTGGACTTATAGTAGTTTTTTATTTTTCCATTCTGGTATTTCGTTGGTGTGGTGATAAGGTATATCATTTTTCTTAATTTCTTTATAACGAACAAGCGAAGCTGTTCCTGTAGATATAATTCGCCATGCATCAAATTTGTAGGGTATAGTGTCGCTTCCATTTCTACACCCAACAACTGTTCCCATCACAACACTAGAAAGTGACGTGTACGTGGGGTTTCCTTGATAAGCATAGAATATATGAGGTCCGTTGATTTTACTTAAAGGTGAGGTTGTGGCTGATCCTATTGTTGAATCAGGCGGAAATGTTAATAGCTCGCTATAATTAAATACTTTTTTATCCATTATTTTATAATTTCGTGGTTGAACCCCTTTTCTTGAAATTCTACTGACTTCTAAACTTCTTCATCTGATGGATTATACCCTACAGCGCATGGTTTACCAGTAATAGGCTTTAATGCTCGAGGATCAGCTGAACTCATACCATACTTTTAACAAGATTGTTACCTTGTGGATAATCCCAACGTACCAATGCCATACGAAGATTTTGTCAAATTAAGCCAGCACATAACAACCTTTATGGGATTAAGTCCTGACGCAAGAGCTGCTGTTTCGGAAAGAGTAAAAAAAGTCGCCATATCAAACTTTTCTCCTGAGTCCACGAACCAAAAAATGGCAGATTATCTTTTTGGAGGTCAAAGACAATAAGTAAGTGAAATAAGCCTGAAGTGTTTTGAATGTGTATAGCGTGAGGGCTGAGATTGAAGAATATAAAGAAAAAATCCTAAGCAGTTCTAAGATAAAAAGGAACTGCGGGAGGGAAAGAACAAGTCGTTGCTGGCGCATTTTAGCGCGGGCAGATGCGCACAGCGCAAACGACTGTTCTAACCCTCCCAGGTTTCGGGACTAGCGTGAGGCTAAAGGCAGGTAGGTGATTCCCCCCCAACAGGTTGGACCATACGTGGTACCTATCATGGACCAACCTCCGGGGTGATCTATGTACCAGTCTACTTGCTCAAGAGGCTCATGGAGCCAATTACGGTAAACCCCGTTACCGAATTTGCCCCAGGGTGGAACCCCGATCCACTTAAATAACCCTTGATGGTTATCTCCATGCCCACTGCAAGTCGTACGAATCTCCACGCGTACCTGATCCCACCAGAGCCATTGAGCCGCAGCCCACTGTGGTTCCGCAACTAACGCCCAATCCCAGGTTGGATTGAACTGACCACCCCAGTCACGGTAGACAGGGGGGCTGACCCGCAACAAGATCTGCGTGGCATCTTCGGATTTGTACAACCCGTCCTGGGCACTTCGTACCTTCCACGCGCCGAAGCCTGTCCAGTCAACTTGCACTGGCGTTTCGATCCACAGTTCATCTGTACTCTGTGGGAGGTACATGACCCAGAGGCATGTTTTCCCATCGCACACCCACGCATTACGCAACTTGAAAACGCCACTTGTCCTAGACCGGATAGTCATCTGTCCACTATCCAACTGGTCAAAGCCAGCATCACCAAGCTTCAGCGTGAGTGTCATCGTCCCGGAATTAAATATCTCCGGAGCCCAGTACTGAGGTGTTCCGGCGAATTCCGCCACAATAGCTGGCGAAATTCCTCCTCCTGCGTCCGCTCCTCCCAGTACGAGAGCGAACAAAATTGTGGCAAACATCGCCACAAACACAAACTTTTTCATCTTATTTCTCCTTATTCTCTTCCGCGCCGGTGAATTAATCACTTATCCTTCGACTAACTTAATTGATTAACTCAACGGCACGGATGATACTTAAGGAGCGCTAGACCCGATGTTAATGTGCTTAGAAATTCCATAGCAATTATGGGTTTCTAAGGAGTTTACTTTCCTCCATCAAGCCAATTTATTTAGCTTAATGCAGGCAAGTAAGTATTTAGTTTTCAAAGGGGAAATTATAAGATTTGACAGGTGTAAGACTCAATAGAACCTGCGCTAGAGATAAACGCCTCTATTTTTGTCTTTGTACAGATAGAACCTTTAAGAGCAAAATTAGTCTGCTTTTTATCGGTAGTCCTATACATATATAAAAGTGCAATATGTAACGATGTATTCAGCAATTGAATATGTTGCGATAATGGGGGGATTATAGTATTTTTATCATCAAAAGTCAAACTATAGGCCGTGCTGGTGGAGTATTAACTTATAAGTAGATTCGGTGTCTTTTTCTTATGCAGAATAATACTATACCGTTTAAGGTCTCAAACTTCAGTCAGAGGCTGCAAAGGAATCCGCCAACTTCTGTTGGCGGTATTCACTTTTTTGTACATATCGGTTTTTACGGCACGCCCAAAGATGGTTCCCCGGGTTCAGGCGACTGATTATTCAGTTATATTCACAACAATTTACCATATTTGTATCCCTATAGTTATAATGAACCTATGGCAGGAAGACCTACGGTAATAACAAAGCAAATACTCGGAAAATTAAGAGAGGCATTTCTGCTGGGCTGTACGGACGAGGAAGCCTGTTTGTATGCGGATATTCATCCAGATACTCTATATGCATACCAGAAGAAAAATCCTGCATATTCCGAGGAAAAACAGCAATTAAAAATGAAGCCTGTCTTACTGGCCAGACAAACAGTCATTAAGGCTATCAAGACTGATCCGAGCCTGGCATTCAAATACTTAGAAAGAAAAAAGAAAGATGAATTTTCTACAAAACAGATACTGGATGTAAATACACATGAAGACAGAATCACGGGCATTACTTATGTAATCCCTGATAGTTCCCTCAGGCTTAAAGACCATGTTTTCATAGCTAATAGTGAATACAAGGAACAGAAAATCACCGAAAGCTAAAATGGTCATTTTTGCTTAACATGGAAACAAAACAAGACAAAATCAAATTGCCAATCGGCATTAAAATTGATAACGATTGGCTGTATACCAACTTAGCTGCACTATTCGACAGAGAAGACTTCATCCTCGATGTTGTTAAATTTAGAGCGGAGCTAGGGTTAAAGTCACCTATTAGTCTAAACGACAGATCTAAGTGGATCAGTAAAGAAATAGGTAAAGCTTTTGGTGTGACATTTCCAAATAATAGTTTCGACAATTTAGATTCAGGCGGAAAAGTCTACTCTAGACCAGAAACTAAATTCACTAAAACCATAAATGATTTATGTTCAAAGTACCAAAAACCCCCTTATTTTTGGATACCTATAATGAATGCTGTACTTTGCAATAAACACAGTTCAGCGATACCATTACCATTAGCACATGCGAACTTAACACTCGAATGGAACCGCTCAACAAAACCAGAGATGTCTATTGTTTTATACCCAGGCACCACCCTCAAGGATGTCGAAAAGGTCTACTACGAGCAAATCCCAAAAATAACCAAGGAATATATACAACTTGTTCTAAAAGGTAAGTTCAAGATCTTTGACACAAGAGGAAACATCAGGCGTGATAGAGAGTGGTACTGGCTGTGGAAACATGGTATGGGCCATACAGGAATTTCCAAGAAGTATAAATACATAACAAAACAAGGCGTGTACCAAGCAATCGAAAGCTATAAACAACTTCTCACTCCTTAGTGAATACCGCCAACTAAAGTTGGCGGCTTCCTATGCCTACGCTTCGCGAGGTTGCCTTTGGCGACCGCCTTTTCATCCCCAGACTGAAGTTGGGGGCTTTGGGTGGCATAGTAAAGGTTTATCAGACCATTAAGAAATTACCGACGGAATAACTGAACAGCTTTATATTCAATCCAACCGAGGCATAGGACTGATTATGCAAACGATTTAGATATGAATAGGGACAAAATATATCAAACGAAAGACATTTTCGAGGCGAGTTTTCTTTATGCAACCGGAGTACCTCTTCTTGAACTCGAAAGAGATGACCGATATTTCTTCTTCGTATTTGAAGATCACAAATCTACCTGCGGCACACTTTCGAAATCCTATTGGACAGAAACCACTACCAAAAACGTGAACGCAAAGTCTTTTGTAAATGCCCAAAAGTCATTGAGAGACCTTATTTTTTCTAAAGGAGGTACTCGATAATGGCCGAGACTGCTCTACCCATCAGTTTAAGCGAAAAGGCTCTTAGAGAGTTCTCAGAACTCTACGGGAAGGTTTTCGGAAAGACCCTTGATATAGGACAGACCAAAGAGCAGGGCGAAGAATTGATCAACTTCGTTTACTTAGTTCTGAACAGGAAAGACAAGACTATACAAGATGAAAAGAAAAAGCCCGGCAGCCAAACAACTTGAAATTGACCGCCTAATACAGGCAAGAAGCAGCGGATATGCAAAGTACCCACGCAACACTTTTCACCTTTTACGTGACAAGAAGCTAACTTCAAGCGAATACTTGCTCTACTCCCTCCTGCTGACAGTAATTGCTGACTGGGATCATGACCACTTCACCATATTTGGCTCTTATGACCTAAATAACAGAGAAGTGGCGTCTTTTTACAGTGCCTCCGCTTCTACAGTTTATCGAGCAGAAAAAAAGTTAATTAATAAGGGGTTATTATATATTCGTCCGGATGAACGGATTGCAATAAAGGGGTTCGGTCTTTATCAGAAGAAAATCGACGTTAATAAAGGGGGGCGGGTCGGTGTACTAAACCTTCACGAGTTTGTTTCAAACGCCATAGTTAATGATGCAAGTTTTCAAAAAGATTCTGCAAAATCACACATCTTCGTGAATGCAGAATGGGCAGACTATAAGGGTCTTAGAACAGTCGATGACTACGTTTCGCATATAAGAGCCTTTAAGGGGGTATATAAAGATATGAACGAAGATGTGGATATTGATCCTGATTCTGATCCCATATCAGACGTATTCGAAAATGACGCTGATGAGATATAAAATTTGAGTATGAACGGGCAAATTGGAAAGTAATTAGATTTTAGGAGATAATGCCACTGCAATTATTAACACCGTAGACAAGACGGGTCATCTTGTCTAAGTCTTCGTTGACGTAATTGCAACGAGGCGGTCATTTTTATTATGAAAGATACAGATAAAACCAAATACATAATGTACACAAGAAAATCTACAGATCGCGAAGATCGACAGGTTCTATCGCTAGAATCTCAAATTGATGCACTAAAAGACATTGCAGATAAGAGAAATTTAGAAATAGTTCAAATAATTCAGGAATCAAGAAGCGCTAAAAAGCCTCTATCCAGACCAGAGTATCAAACCATGCTAGAAAACATCAGATTGGGAAAAGCACAAGGAATACTAGTATGGTCACCAGACAGGCTTTCAAGAAACCCAATCGATGGTGCAAATCTAACTCAATTGCTGGACGAAGGGATCCTAGAAAGGATAATCACTCCTTCGCAAGACTTCCCAAATGAACCTATGAGCAAAATGATGCTTGGCTTCTTTATGATAAATGCCAAGTTTGAAAACGATGTAAAAGGCGTAAATGTTAAAAGAGGTCTTAAAAAGAAACTGGAAATGGGCTGGTACCCTTTCGTTGCCCCCCAAGGCTACATGAACACCCCGGATAGAGAAAAAGGATACAAAATCATTACAGTCAACCATAAAAGATTCCTGCTGGTAAGAAAAATGTGGGATTTAGCACTTGCGGGAACCAATACAGTACCAGAGATAGCAAAAATCGCCGATGAAGAATGGAATTACACAAGCATCAAGAGAAAAAGAATAGGTGGCAAAGCAATTTCAAGAAGCGGCCTATATGACTTGTTATCAAACCCCTTTTATTATGGAAAGTTTGAGGTCAACGGTGTATGGTACGATGGGAAGCACAAACCAATGGTTACAAAAGAAGAGTTTGATAAAGTTCAACAACTCCTAGGCAGAACAGATAAAAAACGCCCTCAGAATCACGACTTTCCGTTTACAGGAATGATCAAGTGCGGTGAATGCGATTGTTCCATTACAGCAGAACATAGAGAAAAGTACTTCGCAAGAACTAAGAGACTTGCTATTTACGATTATTATCACTGCACCAAAAAGAGTAAGAAAATTAAGTGTAAACAGAAAGCTATCACAGCAAAAAAGCTAGAGAGCCAGATACTTGAGATTCTCGGGAAGATAGAAATACATGAAGACTTTAAGAAATGGACTATAAAATACCTAAAAGAAGCCCATAGGAGAGAATCTGAAAGCAGGGGTCAAATCAATAGCAATTTTAGAAGTGAAGAAGAATCAATAAAAGAAAAGCTGGACAAGCTGCTCGATCTCAAACTAGACGGACATATTTCAGATACAGAATACTGTGAAAAAAAGGAAAGGCTGCAGTCAGATCTGAATAAGTGCCAAGAAAAGCTCACCGATTCTAATTATCAGCAAAAGAACTGGATCGATAACGTAGAAGATGCATTTGATCTTGCTCAAAATGTAACAAGTAAATTCAAAACCGGCACTTTAAGGGATAAGAGGGACATACTAAATTACGTTGGCTCGAACTTCATCTTAAAGGACAAAAAAATCTCATTTAACCTGAAGAATCCATTTTTTATACTCAAAAACGCATCGGATGGGAAGTATAAAGAAAAAGAACGGCTCGAACCAGTAGAACTTGTTGATATAACTACAAAAGCAGGCTTTTCTGCACCTGCCGATCCATCCTGGCTCCGCGGGCTGGATTCGAACCAGCAACCTTAAAGTTAACAGCTTTCTGCTCTACCGTTGAGCTACCGCGGAATGATATTTATTTTTCCTATTACTCCAAACGATAATTTTCCGTTGTCCGCCTTCGGCGGATTAATTCGTCTACAGCTTTCCGCCTTCGGCGTATCGCTGAGAACTCATCGAAAGCTACCGCAGAATGTTTAGGAATATTAATGAACACGGAAATTTTACCTTATGGCAGTTTAAATTGCCAGACAAAAAGAGGCGATTTAAGACTCGAGTCCTTGACAGTCGATATGGCAATATGGCAGAATGGTGATATGAATGACGCAATGTCATCGCTGACTACGAAAACAACATTAAGGATAGATAAAGAAACCAAAAGGAATGCACAAGAACTGGCGCGGAAAAGAAATCAAACATTACAGCACGTTCTAAACGAGGCTCTCCGACATTACATTTCCAGCCAATCTAAAAATCAAAGAGTACATAAAATACGGCTGATTACAAAACCCATGGGAAAACAAAAGGCAGCACTCACAAGAGAAAATATCTACAGTACAGATGAAAACATTACTAGATAGCAACATTTTAATTTACTCCCTCAACGAGGACTCTGAATTACACGACAGGTCAATAGAATATTTAAGAAAACATGATTCATATATTACACTGCAAAATGTCAGCGAGACTTACAGAAGCATAACATCTGAAAAGTTATTCTCTAATCCATTTAGTCCGAGAAACGCCATAAAAGCAATAGACCAAATAATAAAGATTTTGCCTGTCTTATATCCATCTGAAGAAACTTATCAAATCCTGAAAAAGTTAATCGCAAAATATAAAATCAAATCATATGCAGTATTTGATGCGCTAATTGTAGCTATGATGATTGAATATAATGTTGACCAAATCGCTACCAACAACGACAGCCACTTTAGAAAATACAAAGAAGTATCAACATTAAATCCGTTCAAATAGATTGCTTTGGTATTGCCTTATTGTGACAACAGTTTTATGTCTCACTCCAAATAATCTTTAAGTTTTCGGCTTCTTGACGGATGTCGAAGTTTTCTTAAAGCCTTTGCTTCAATTTGGCGAATACGTTCTCTTGTTACTCCAAAAACTTTGCCGACTTCTTCGAGTGTACGCGAATTGTTGTCTCTTAGTCCGAAGCGAAGTTCAAGAACCTTGCGCTCTCTGTCGCTAAGAGTATCTAAGACCTCAACAACATGGGCTTTTAACAGCTCGTATAAGGCAGACTGCTCAGGAGACTCTGTATCTTCATCCTGTATAAATTCTGCCAGCTCGGTGTCGCCCTCGCTGCCAACCTTCGTCTGCAAACTAGAAGGCTCCTGGGCGATTTTTAGAATTTCCTCTACCCTTTCAGGCTCTATTTCAAGAACTTTTGCAATTTCTTTTGCTGTCGGCTCGCGCTCATGTTTTTGCTCCAGCTCCCTTTGAACGCGCTTTAATTTGTTGATAGTTTCAATCATGTGTACTGGAATCCTTATTGTACGAGCCTGATCAGCAATGGCACGCGTAATAGCCTGGCGTATCCACCAGGTTGCATAAGTCGAAAATTTAAATCCTCTGCGCCAGTCAAACTTATCGACTGCACGCATAAGGCCGATATTTCCCTCTTGAATCAGGTCAGAAAAAGTTAAGCCTCTGTTCATGTATTTCTTAGCAATTGAAACAACAAGCCGGAGATTAGAATCTATAAGCCTCACCCGCGCCTTTTTCATAGCAAAAGTCTTTCTATTTTTCTTTATGTCTTCAAGCTGATTTTTCGCCTCTTTAACACGGCCTAGATTGTCCATTAAATCAGGCTCAAGCATGATTCTTGCTATCTGTTTAGACGAAGGCCTTATTACTCCTTCTTTTTTCAATCGTTCAAGCGCCCTTTCATAATTCTGCGCTTCTATCATTTTCGCAAGCTCGATTTCTTCAACAGCAGTAAGAAGCGCAACACGGCCAATCTCACGAAGATACATCCTAACCGGATCACTTGTCACCGCACGGTCTAAAGTCGCCTGAAGAGAAGTCGCTTTAAGCTCCTTTTCAAGGTCGGCAATATTGCTGTCTGCTATTAGATCAATATCATCCTGGTCGACAACATCAATTTTCTCGTCCAGAAATGTTGTATAAATTTCATCAAGAATCTCGAGGTTTTCTTCGGCTTCAGGCATTGCATCCAAAACCTCTTCATAAGTCACATAGCCTTTGCTTCTTCCACGATTGAGAAGACTTTGAATTCTTGGATTGTTTTTTGTCTTTTCAGCCATAATTATCTACTCGGCCAGCGCAAGATCAGCAGTATGCTTTTTAACCTCTTTCTGAAGCTTTTCGATAAGCTTCGAATCTGAAACCGTTTCAGCTTTTTTAATGGCTTTAGATATATCTTTAAGCATTCTCACAAGAAAGCCCTTTTTAAGCCTATTTACAGCCGTGCGGATTTCGCGGTCAAAAGCATCTGGATCATGCAGGCGTTCATCTAAATCAAGTAAATATACTTTCTCAAACAAATCATGGGAAGTTTTCTTATAGTTCGTAAGTTTATCATAAAAGCTTCTGGCATTAAATGTTTTGGCTTTCGCCTCGGACTTCATCGCCTCTAAAACCTGACGGGTTTCTTCGTTTGTAAAATAATCTTCAGGTGTTTCAGAAAGGTATTTTTTCAAACTAGCCTTATCTGCCATTGCAAAAAGGGCGAGCAGATAAATTTCACTGCCCGGATATTCAGACAAGCCATCCTTTATAATAACGGGATCAACCGATGTTTCATCACGCTTAAATTCGAAATATGAACCTTTCTGTAGAGATTTCTCAAGCATTGCAAGTACAGTTTCTTCGGGTACATCAAAAAGGGTGGAGAATTTCTTAACATAAGTTGACCTGACAATTCCATTTTCTATGCCCTTGATAATTTCTAAAAGAAACGCTGATGCCTTCTTTCTTTCAAAAACGTCAGAAAGGTTGTATTTTTTTGATGCGTACGCGAAGTAATAGTCCCAGATAGGAAGCGCTTTTTGCAGAACCTCTCCGAACTTTACAGGATCGCTTTTCGCCAAATCATCAGGATCCTTAAAAGGCGCTGGAATCGAGGCAACTTTTAAATCAAGCTCAGCATTTAGAAGGATTCCCGTACCGCGTATAGAGGCTTCAACCCCAGCAGGGTCATTGTCAAAAACTAGTATTGCTGTATTTGCATAGCGTTTTACCAAGGCAGCCTGTCCAAGGGTCAAAGCGGTGCCTTTGGATGCAGCGATATTTTTAAACCCGGCCTGAAAAGGAGTTATCATATCAAACTCTCCTTCTACTATTACTACCTCATTTTTCTGGCGGATATATGATTTTGCCTTATCAAGTCCGAACAAAAATCTTTCTTTATGGAAAATTGCGGTTTCTGGAGTATTTATGTACTTAGGCTCCTGGTCTTTTGCAAGAGCACGTCCCGCAAAACCGATAATTTTTCCCATGTGGTCTAAAAGAGGAAACATAAGCCTCCTGCGGAACATGTCGTATGTGTCTTTATTTCCTGTGCGAAATTTTCCGAGTCCGGCATCTACTATATCTTTTGGAGAATATCCCTTTTTTATAAGATGTTTCGACAAGCTGTCCCATGAATTCGGTGCATAGCCTATCTGAAACTCCTTAATAGTAGACGATTTGATACCGCGTTCTTTAAGATATTTTCGGGCTTTTTCTCCAAACTTATGATTTACGAGGAGAAACGCATAAAACCTCGCAGCGGTCTTGTTTATCTCTACTATCCTTTTATTTTGATCCCTTTCGACTTTGGACTTACCCCCTTCGAACTTCAGCGTTACCCCAGCTCTTTCAGCAAGCATTTTCAGGGCGTCAGAAAAGTCTATACCTTCAAATTCCATAACAAAGGTAAAAATGTCCCCGCTTTTGCCACAGCCAAAACAGCGGTATCGCTGAAGATCCTGCGATACCATAAAAGAAGGGGTTTTTTCTTTATGAAACGGGCAATTCGCCCTATAGTTTTTGCCTGCCTTTTTCAACGGGACATAAGAATTTATAAGCTCAATAATATTAACCTTTTCGCGCACCGCAGAAATATTATCCATAGCATAATAATAGCATCTTGGAACAGCCTATAATTAAACATAAACACGAAAGCAACCTATTGGTTATCAAAACAATGCTATTTAGTGGAAAAACTGATAGAATAAACGAATTATGAGTCACGACGGGCTGTTTGGACCATTTAAGGATTCTGATGATATCGACAGATATTGGTATCAGGTAACTGTGAAAGAACTAGAGGGATACATAGAACAAACCAATAAAGACTTAAAAGAGGCGATTCTTTTAGGTGAAGATACAGAAAATTATAAACGGGATATAGAAATGTGGTCAAATGAATTAAGAAATCTTCGTAATTTTGTCGATGATTATACAAGAAGTCTCGAAAGATATAAGTTTAACGATAGCGTCTTGCTTCAAATCCAAGATGATTGGAAAGACTATAACCTTTCGTTATATGCTGATTATTGTAGGGTACAATCAATTATGCTGGATCCTAGTAGGATATTAGGTGAAGGTAGAAAAGCTGTTAGTTCTGAAGCCAAAAGCGAGAAAATAAAGCGAGAAGAAATTGAAAAAAGGATCCGAGATCTTCTTTCTAAATAACACCAAGTCCTACTTCCTTTTCGAAATGGAATGTCTCGAAAAAGATTGTAATAAAATTAACATTTTTGTAATTAATTGATGACAAATATGCGGATTAAAACTATACATATAAAAGAGTACGTTCCAATTTTGGATAATGGAAATATTGCTATTGAAGATATGCTCCAATTAAAAGGCTTAGTCAAAGAGATTTATGACCATGCTCTTAAAAATGACCATCTGTTCCATTTTTTCTTCGAACCTGAACTCATCATTAGAATAACAGTCGATGGCTGTTTAGCAAAAACAAAAAGCTTTCTTCAAAAAGGTAACATCACATTTGAAGAATATAACTATCCATTTGACCCAGAGGGAAAGTTCGGGGAAGAAAGGGGAGGCGTTGTTGCAAACAATCTTGATTTTTTTCTACCAGTATTTCACGCACATTCTGTTGCCGCATTAACTATGAATGAAGAAGATTATTTTAAATATCTCGAGCGAGTTATTCATACTGGGTTTAATCCGAAATTATATTCTTACGAACAAGAAGGAAAAATACTTGCCCAACTTGCACTAAAAAGGCTGGAACTAATCAAAGAGTCTTAGCTAAGACAATCTGCATGATTAAATCAAAATAATGACTTTAGAAAAAAGACTAAGTATGACCACCTTTCTCTATCCCTGCTTTAAGAAAGTCTATAAACAGCGGGTGCGGGGCTAATGGTCTTGATTTATACTCTGGATGCCCCTGTGTGCCGACAAAAAACGGGTGGACGCTTCTTGGCAGTTCAACAAACTCAACAAAATAACCATCCGGTGATGTGCCTGAAAAAACCAGGCCATTTTTTGACAGAATCTCCCTATACTTATTATTAAATTCAAAGCGGTGTCTATGCCTTTCGGAAATCAGTGATTTGGATTCATTTTTGAAGCCTTTATGCTTTTTGTATGACTTATATGTAACTGTCCCTTTTTTCAAGATACAGTCAAAAGATCCCAAACGCATCGAACAGCCATCTCCTTTTATTACCTGATACTTTCTATTAAATGGAACTTTATGAATTATCTTATGCTTTGTTTTTGGATCAACCTCTACACTGTGAGCATCTTTTAAACCAGCAACGTTTCTGGCAAACTCGACACATGCAAGCTGCATACCATAACACAATCCAAGATATGGAATCTTATTTTCACGAGCAAACTTTACGGCTTCAATTTTTCCATCTACCCCGCGGGCTCCCCAGCCTATCGGGACAACTATTCCATCGACATCTTCTAACTTATCCAACAAATCCTTTTTACCAATTTCAGAGTTGATCAAAGATAATTCCAAGTCATATTCATGAAAAACAGAAGCGTGTTCTAATGCTTTTATCAAGGCGTAATACGAATCTGTCAGGGTCGATTTTCCGGTCGAGAAATATTTGCCGACAATAGCTACTTTCACTTTTCTCTTTTTGGCAGTTTTTAGACTATTCACATATTTTTCCCAGGCCGAAATATCAATCTTCTTTTTCGCCTTCATTTTAAAGAATTTTAGTATCCTAAGATCTAACTTCTGTTTTAGCAAATGCAGAGGGACTTCTTCGATAACATCCAGATTTTCATCTGAAAACACATTTTCAGGATTAATATCAAATTTATATGCAAATTTATATCTTCTCTGATCGTCAATGATCTCTTCGCTTCTTATCACCAGAAAATCCGGGAGGATACCCATGGTCATCAATGACTTGATCCCAAATTGTGCAGGCTTTGTCTTCGGCTCGCCAATATGCGGAGGTATAGGAACATACGTAACATGGACATGCGCCACCTTGCTACAAAAAGCCATCCGGCGGGCGGCTTCGTAATACAATCCGTTGTTATTCTCGTATTCACCAACTGTTCCTCCAAGCTCAATAACGACAAAATCGGCCTTTGTTTTTTCAGCAGTTTCATAAAAACGCCTTGTTATTTCATTTGTAATATGTGGAATAGGTTCAACATCTTCTCCTTCATACTTCATGCTTCTTTCGTTTTTTATTACTGTCTGGTAAAGTTCTCCCATTGTCATAAAGTTCGGGTGCCCGACTTCCTGCTCTAAAAATCTTTCGTAGTTGCCAAGGTCAATATCAGCTTCTAAGCCGTCAAAGCACAAAAAAGGATCGCCATGTTCAATAGGATTTATAGTGCCGAAATCGACGTTCAGATTGTTCTCGCATTTAATAGAAGTTACACGATAACCGTGTTTTTGAAGAAGCATAGCAATTGAGGCGGCTGTCACTCCCTTCCCAACGGCACTCATTACACCGCCTGATACAAATATAAACTTTGCATTAGAAGCGTTTTTATTCTGAGGGGAAACATTCCACGAAGATAATCTATTATTACTGGGCACAGATCATTCTATTTTTATATTTTGCTTTAGTCAATAAATAGTTACAGAGAATCAGGGAGTATGTCAGTATGTTTAATCAAGGAGTTTTCCAAATATCTTCTTCCAGTTCACTTTTTTAGTCTTTTGGAGAACTTTGAAAAGCTCATCGGGATCAACAGCTTTTTCTATATGGTCGTTTTTCGTGAGGCTCCCGATCTCTTTTCCGGCGCACAAAATTTTCGGAGGAATCACCGTTAGTTCATTAAACGGGCTGTACATAGAATTTTCGCTTCCGTAGATTCCAGTTTCGTTGAAAATGCTGAATTCTGAAAGGTGACTGCCATAAATTCCGTATTCGTTGAAAATAGATTCAGGATGATCCCTTTTTGGCACTAAAACCCCCAGAAACTGCCCGTCGGCGGCGCTAAGGTATGGATCTTTTCTTCCTCCCCTTTTTCGAGGAGATCTCGAAATCGCAGCCTTTTTAAAAAGGAGCCGTACAACGTTTTCTACGCTTCCTTTGACATCATCCGTTATATTTATTTTCTCTTTAAAACTTATTTTGAAATTCATTTTGTATCAAGCTTTTCTATTAACTTAATAATCTGCTCGGCAGCTTTTTCAGGAGGAAGAGTTTTTATCAGCGCAGGAACAACAGCAAGCTGTATATTTTCTTTGCGGATTGTAAGAATCTTGTTTATCGGCCAGTACAAAAGACCTGTCATAAGAGCCGAAGGAGTCAGAATCTTCCAGTCACCGTTTTTGAAACCAATAAGAAGAAGAACAGCGCCGACAATGAAGATCACAGAAGACATGGCAAGAACAACCCAGACCAGACGTACATTTCTGTCAAGAACAAGATCAATACGGGCAATTGCTTCTGCAATCTGCTTGTCTATGATATCGGTTCCATTTGGCATGATATGATCTCATTTTCTCACGGAGAACCACTAGCAGGCAACTCGATGTATGGTATCAAAAACAGACTTATGAGCTAAAAATTTTAAACACCCCAAGGATCTCTATCCTAAAAAGCAATACTATATTCAGATTTAGTCTTTCTTGGCTTTTCTCCTGACTTCCGCAAATAGGCGACCCATTTTAAACTTCTCTCTCCAGATCTTGTATTCCAACTTGGTA
>MEVH01000013.1 GCA_001772665.1 candidate division WWE3 bacterium RIFCSPLOWO2_01_FULL_39_13 | reverse complement strand
TCAGGGAGAAATTAAAGCAAAATGTGCCTTTACTAACCCTTAAAGAGATTTTGCTGGAAGAATTGCAAACTAAAGGTATTTTTAACCCCGAATTTTTAAACCGGTTTGATGAGATTGTTGTCTTTAAACCCTTAGGCCCAGAAGAGGTTATTGCGATCGCCAAAATCTTAGTTGAGGAGCTAAAAACAAGGATCGCTAAGCAAGACATTGCCCTAGAAACCAACCCAGAAGCAATTGCAGCAATTGCCCGTTCTGGTTATGATCCAATCTACGGTGCCAGACCGTTGCGTCGTTTTATCGCTGACCAATTAGAAAATAGCGTTGCTAAAAAGATTTTATCGGGCGAATTAAAACGTGGCTCCGTTGCCAGAATTGCCCTTGATCCTGCCGGTAATTTGACAATCAGTGAGAAATAAATCTTGCTTGAGCCTAAGAAAAACAATTCAGCCTTGAAAACCTAATTTTTTATTGATATATCAATACATTTTTCTTAATAAGTAATTTAGTAGCGAGGAAGCAGCGATAAATAAATCTAAATAAAGATTTTGATTGTCCTAACAACATTTTTTTAATATAAAAATAACCGGACATAAAATTTTTAAAAAAGGTACGGAAGAGGAGCTTAAAGCAAATAATTGGTTGGAACACAAGTATAATAAGCGAGAAATCAATTTAGGGGATTAAATTACACGTCGCATAAGAATCATTGTGCGACATTGGTTAAAATAGCTTCTTCTGGCTCTTCGTCTTAAAGGGGAGAGGGCTTGTAACAAAAGCAGTAAAATAAAAAATAAAATCTTCTCTCTTTAGAGTTATCCAATTGTATCACTAAAGTAAAAAAAACTAGTTCTAGAGCTCTACAGAGGCTCACTTTCAGATATAGACATTAAATTTGTTAATTAAAACGATTAGATAGTTGGTTGTTAATTGCTGATGATCCATAGTTGATCGAGTACCCATAGTTATCCACAGATCATTCGGGTTTTTTATGTTTGAAGGTAGAAATAAAAGTGACCATCTATAACCTATAGTTTTATATCTTTCCACAAATGGAAAGTTAATGTATCAAACTACATCAGCTCTTTATTCACTCTTTGGCAGGGGACCTGAAAAAATTTTACTCCCCTCCTCTACTTTCCTTGCTTCATTTTTTCAAGAATTCACTAGTACTAGCAATAAAATGAAGACAGCAATACCAACAAATAAATATTCCTTCACTGCCCTAATCGATAAGTCCCCTTTTATTTTATGATTCATAATACCGATTAATACGTAAACTCCGGTAGCCGAAGCTAAACCAGCGGCCGCGGGAGAAAACGGCCAAAAAGATGATACGAAGATAATTTCACTTAAAATTAGGCTACAAATAACGCTAGTGAGTAAAACTTCTGAACTTAAAAACTCTTTTAGATCTATTTGCCAGAAAGACTGTAAGAAAAGCAGTGTACCAACTACAAAGGAGATTAAAGTTAATAAAACTAAATTGATACCAACTCCAAAAAGAAGCGAGAAAAAAGCAAAAGAAACAAATAAAGTGACGATATAACCTACGGTATGAGCGGCCCGCAGAAGCGGAATGCTACGTTCCGCAGACACATTATAGATATTTTCAGCTAACAAAATAATGTAAAGAGTAGTGCCGAAGACAATTGTTAGTAAAATTTTGAAGAACAAGGATAAGTCCACTTGGAGAAACAGCAACCCAAAAGTAGTAGTGTGCAGAACCGGTAAGATAAAAAGGGTGATAAATTCTATTCCCAACAAACCAATGAGCAAAGACCAAACAGAAAGTCCATAAGAAGCTAATACAAGGATGGCAAAAACCCCTAAACTCCATTTAAAAGTTAAAAGAGGAATCGAAAAAAGCATAAGGCTTAAAACAGCGGAGCTTATTGCAATTTTTTTTCTTTTACTAATTATCATAATCTGGAACTTTTATTACCAATTGAAATTATATGGTGTATGGCGGCTGCCGCGGCATCGTAGGCATCATCCCGAAATTGCCAAACTGGTTTACCTGATTGATCCTTAGGTTTAGGTAAGCTTCTTACTTTTAAAATTCGACGGACCCCAATTTGGACCTGTTTTTTAGTGGCTCTCCCGTAAGCGCTTATTGTTGATTTTACTTCTAGACCTGTATATTCAAATAAACGCAAGTTTTCCTCCGCAGCCACTAACATTATCACTCCCCTAGCCTGTCCAACCGTTATGGCGCTGGAAGAATTTTGTCCAAAAAAAATTCGCTCTACTACTAAAGAATCCGGCTTGTAAGATTTGATTACTTTTTTAAGCGCTCTTTTTAGCTCCAAAAGCCGCAAGGGCATATCTTTATCTGGCTTTGTGGTTATACAACCAAAACCGACCAATGAGAATAAGCTACCATCCGGTTTTTGTTTCTTTCCTGCTTTTTTATGCTGGACAACTCCCCATCCAGTTGTCGCTGTCCCCGGATCAATTCCAAGTATTATCATTTTGCTTCATTTAAATTCATATAACTTCCTTTTGAAGAATTTCATCTGGGATGTAGATCTTAATTTTTAATCTCCGCATTCCGCAAGAGTATCTCTTCCGGAATGTCGAAGTTTGAGTAAACTTTTTGTACATCTTTTATATTTTCTATTGATTCAACAATTTTTAATATCGAATCTGCCGTTTTTGGATCAGTTATTTGGATGCTTGTCTTTGGTTTTTTGATTGATAAAGAGCTTTTTACTGGCAACCCTTCTTCTAAAAGTTTTTTCTTAACAACTTCCATATCCTCAAGAGCGGTATAAATTAAATATTCGCTGTTTAACTTTTCAAGATCGGCTGCTCCAGCCGCAATTGCCGCATCGGTTATTGTACTTTCAGTTCTCTCCCCCGCTTCTATCGTCAAAACTACTGACTTTGAAAACATCCAAGAAACAGAAGCAGGAACGGCTAAATTGCCTCCGTAGCGTTCCAAAACACTTCTAATCTCTTGAGAAGTTCTTTGGCGGTTATCGGTCAAACAATCGATAATTATACCCACACCAGCCGGTCCAAAGCCTTCGTAAGTAATTTCTTCGTAGTGACCTTGTCCTAATTTACCGCTTCCTCTTATCATTGCTCGCTCGATATTTTCTTTGGGCATATTGATATTTTTTGCTTCTTCGATTGCCAGTCTTAACTTAAAATTAGTTTCTGGGTTTTGACCATCTTTAGCAGCAATAGTTATCGCCGCCACTGCTTTAGTAAAAAGTTGCCCCCTCTTTTGATCGGTTACGCCTTTTTGCCGACGGATCTGACTCCACTTACTGTGCCCTGACATAAGCTATATTTTAACACAAAGAAAAACCCCGATTAAATCGGGGTTTCTCCTCCTAAGAAAACTACTGAATTTATTGAAGTAATTTACTTAGGATATTTGGCAATAGGTAGACAAGTTTTATTGTCGTTCCCTTTCGGTCTTGCCACCTTTTTAAACTATGACCTTTTGTTTTCCAGTGCTTCTGGGTGGCGGCAAAGCCAAACCAAGAAGGCACTGTTTGCGGTCGCGCTTCGGTAGTTGACGCCTTCGTGCTCGCCTACCCCAATGCGGCGCAGGATCTCCCTTACTGGAAGATATTCGGCTCGGAAGATAAGCTCCTCCTTATCAGTGTGTTCGGAAACCTTGGTCAGGTCGACCTCGATATCCAGCAATTCTGACCAGGTGGCGCAGGACGCAGGGTTGGGGTTGTGGTAGCCTAGCAAGGTTATCGCCTTGATGGCACCCACTCCCGCCTCTTCAACCGCCTCTCTTAAGGCACAGTCTTCGGCCTTTTCGAAGGCCTCGACGGTCTCTTCTTCTCCTACAACTCTCTTCAGAGAACCCATAACCGCGGGTTGACCAAAGATAATGGGAGGGTCGGCTGGTTGCCCGTCAGGCGTATCGGCAAATGGTCTTGCCTGCACCACTACTGCTACCTTGTAGATTCCGTCTTCAGTGACGCCCCAAGTTACAGCGTTGACGCCCGGCGCTTCACCGTATACTACGTGATCGAAGTATGGAGAACCGTCGGGTTTTGTTTGTACCCTCACCTGGGCAAAACCTGAGCGGGAGTACATCCGTCGGCTCGGCACATCGAGTTTCCAGGCGTTCTCTCCTCGCTCTTTGAAAAAACCCGGTAGCCTCCTCTCCGCCTCTTGCGGACTTACCCAAGTAGGCATCTCTCCCCCTTCTTTGGTTTTTCACTATTAGGTTTAACCAATTATAGCAAAAATAAACTTGAATGTCAAGTACTATAGGGTTCTCCATACTTTCTAAATCTTCGAGCTTCTCGATTTCTTAAGTATTCCCGAACCCTGCGCTACGCATCTTAATGCGTAGCTAAGGCCCTAGACTACCTGCTTGAACTAGAGGTATTTATTGACTTGTGAATACATTTTTACTAAAATCCGTAATGAAAGGAAGGAGAGGTGAAAGCACTTGAAAATCAGATAAGGCAAATCTGCTCCCTTTACTTTGAGGGTTGGAAACCAGAACTTACCAAGCAACCCTTTTCTGTAGGGCTTTTGGATTTTTTGGGAGAAATTTTAGCTATTGCCAGTGGCTTCAGTTTATTTTCTTTTCTACTCGAAGGTAATTTTTTGAGGGTTATCTTAGGAATTTTGTTCTTGATTACCTCATTTTTTGTTAGATTTCTAGGAAAAAACCTTCAAAAAAGAAACCAAGCGAAATCTCCGTCAGACCGAAAAGAGGATTTGATTGGTGAAAGATTTAACGAAGCCGCAATACACTTGACAATAATCGAAAAACAAAACCCTTTAAAAGAGGACGAGGAAGCCTTGATTATCACCTTAGCAAATTTAAGTGTACTTACACCAACTACGCGCCGCGACGAAATGGTTTTCTCGCTCCTAGAAGAAGCAACGAGAACGAGATTGATTGAATTATCGCTATTTAAGGCTCTTTGCCAAAAATTCCAAGTAAATCTTAAGCCACTTTAAGCACGCTTTCGCTCATAGACAAGAACCAAAAGCGTGCTTTTTATTATCTAGTCCGGGCTCTTTAACCCCGTATAAACGCTCTTCGACTGCGTGGACGTAGACCACGAGGCGAAGTAAGTTTTGTACGGGGCTTGACAACCCCTTATAAAATAACCCTATACTAAAAAGTATGTTGCTATCTCCGGAACTTGATCCTCAAAATAAAGAAGCTATCGAAGCGGCGATGAACGCGGATTGGGAAAAAGCCGTAAATTTGAATTTAGCTCTACTTAAGAAATACCCGAAAGATATTGGGACTTTGAATCGTCTTGCTCTTTCTTATTTTGAATCTGGAAGCTTAAATAAATCTAAAGCCACTTACAAAAAAGTTTTAAAACTAGATCCATACAACAGCATCGCTACTAAAAATTTACACCGTCTTTCCACTTTAAGAGCAGCTGACCTAGAAAAAAATTCGTCTACTCCGCTTAGCCCTGAATTATTTTTAGAAGAACCCGGTAAAACAAAGGTTGTGGCCCTAGAAGATTTAGCAATGAATCGGATTTTGGCAAGACTGCGAACTGGAGATATATTAACCTTAAACACTAAAAGAGATGAGGTTATTTTAAGTAACAGAGAAGACGAAAGAATTGGCAAATTACCAAAAATTTGGAGCAAGAAAATCGCTACTGTCCAAAAAGCGGGCAGCAAGTTTAGTGCAATCGTTAAGGCAGTGAAACAACTTAATTCTGACGGTTATGGTGTTGATGTGTTAATTAGGGAAACGCAAAGGGGTTCAAAAGTTACCCAAGCAATTTTTCCGTCTGAAATTGACTTCGTCAGCTTTGTTAAAGAAGACACCCTCTCCCTTTTAACCCAACCCTCTTTAACAACTTCAGATGAGGAGGAGGCGATCCTCAAAAAAAAATCGCCAGAATCTACCTCATTAGAGACTCTACGGGAACAAGAGGCAGCTGAAGAAGACGAAGAAAACGAATAAAAATTAACTTAATTCTTCCTCACCCACTGCTCCGGTTATTTCCGCCTTTCTCACTTCCGGAACCACAACTCCCTCGCTTATTTTATCTTCTTTTTCAGCTCTTTTTTCTGGCTCCTTTTCCGCTCTTTTTTCCTCGTCGGTCATCTTTACTTGTAAAGATTCTTTCTTTACCGGCGCTTTTACCTCATCCTCTATTTTAGCTCCTTTTTCGAAAATTACCGGTTCTTGTTTAGTTCCTTTTGCAACATCCGTCTCCTTTACAACATCCGTCCCTTTTTGGCTAGTTTTAAGTTCCGGCGTAGTTTTCGTTTCTTCTAAAACCACTTTTTTCTTAATTATAGATTCGATTGCTCCGTAAGGAGACGAAATATTAGCAGCCGGGATTTGTAAGATAACCTCATCCCCTACTTGGCCTTTAAAATGGTCCACGCTGCTAGGCAAAACTTTATAAGAGCCTTCACTTGTAACAACCGCGAATTTACCGTCTTTTTTAGTTAAAATACCGGTTGTTTTATGCCTTTTCATGTGTTCTATCTGCTTAAACCTCTTTTGGCCGTTTTCCTCAACCAGTTTTAAGGTATCGCCCACCACCAGCAAAGATTTTGAGGCGTAGTTTGCAGGCACTTCAAATTTTTCGCCTAGAGAAGTGACCATTTGCTCACCATCAAAAATTCCAACCTTTCCCGGCAATTCCTTGGCGTCTGGTCTTCTAGAAACACCAGTGTTTTCCAAATCAGCCAAAAGCTGACGAGCTAATTTCATTGAACTTTCGGCCGCAGTCAGGGCTTGACGAATTAAATCTATTTTATTTATGGCTGCTCACCTTCCTTTCTCGGCAAAATTATCTCTCCTGATATTATTTCTTTTTCACCAGCAGGGTTTGGAAATTGATGCAACTGCCCAGATTGCTCTTGAGACTCAACCCTTGTCGAGGGCTTATCAGGAAGATTTGGTGGGATTGGTTCGGTAACTTCTCTTCCTTCAATCGGTGTTGTTTCAGTTGCCCAAGATGGCAAAATTGGTTGCTGACCCTGCCTAAACTTAGTTTCACTCCATTTTCTGA
>MEVH01000012.1:8962-38594 GCA_001772665.1 candidate division WWE3 bacterium RIFCSPLOWO2_01_FULL_39_13 | reverse complement strand
TCACCTCCTCATACAGAACATTCTTAGGAGGATTTTAATTTGATTTAATGAATAGCTTTCAGGAGGAATTTACGTGATTTAAATCGTTCGCTTGATTTTTATCAAAGATTCAACTATTATATACGCGTCTGGGCATAACGCCCTGGCCTCATTTATATTATCCGATCAGAAAAATATTTTGTTGGGTTTTACGTGGTTAGAATTGGCGGTATGAGTAAAATGGAAAAGAAAAAAAGTTTGAAAAAAAACAGAATAATGTTGACTAAAGAAGGTTTTGTTGCGCTGGAAGCTGAATATAAGGATCTTATTGACTGCAAACGGCCGGAAGTTTTAAAAGAAATCCAAAACGCAAGATCTATGGGAGACCTTTCTGAAAACGGGATGTATCATGCTGCGAGGCAGAAACTCTCTTTTATGCAGGGAAGAATCATTGAGGTAGAAGAGATTCTTAAAAAGGCTGAAATAATTGACAGTCGTGTGAAATCAGGGGTTAAAAAGGCTGATCTAGGAAGCATAGTTGTTGTTGCAGACCAGGAAAAAATGATTAATTACAGTTTGGTCAGCCCGCATGAAGTCAATATCGCAGTGAACAAAATCTCACTTGAATCGCCTATCGGAAAATCTTTATACGGCAGAAGAATTGGAGATACTGTTGAGTTTGAAGCGCCGGCCGGAAAGAAGAAGCTGAAAGTCATTGAGATAAGGTAGTTTATTGAGTCTTGCCAATTCGAGTTGAATGTGTGTAGTATTAGCAGTTAAAAATTTGTTATCTTAGGAATATTTTCTGTAGGTTCGTGGATTATTTGAAGTTTTATGGCAGAAAAAAGCTATCTTACCCAGGCAGGATATAAAAATCTGAAAACTGAGCTAACTCATCTTAAGAAATCTGCCCGCACTGCGGTTGCAGAAAAAATTAGAGAAGCCAGAGACATGGGTGATGTCTTGGAGAATTCAGTCTATGATTCTGCTTTAGAAGAGCAGGGATACATAGAAGGAAGAATAGGTGAACTTGAAGAAATCCTCACCAACTCAGAAATAGTGAAAAAAATAAAAGGCACGGGTATTGTTGAAATAGGATCCACTGTGGTTGTTGAAATCGGCAGCAAGAAAGAAACCTTCACTATTGTAGGAAGTGCAGAAGCTGATCCAATAAAAAGCATTATTTCAAATGAGTCTCCTGTTGGCAAAGCTCTTCTTGGTCTTAAAGTCGGCGACACTGTAGAAGTAAAAACTCCGGTGTTTACGGCTAAATATAAGGTAGTACAGATAAAATAGGAATGTATTTTGGCTTCATTCTCGATCTCCATATCCTTTAGTAATTGCAATAATTGTGATTTGATAATAAAATTCCACTTGTCATGCAGAAAAACAGTGAAGCCCAGCTTCCTCTTGAACAATTAAGGCAGATACGTATTGACAAGCTCGAAAAATTAAGAAAACTTGGTATTGACCCATATCCTTCAAAATCTTACAAGAATATCAATAATTCAGAAATTAAAAATGACTACCCTAAGTACGAAGGCAAAGAAGTTATTGTGGCTGGCAGGGTAGTTTCAAAACGTACACATGGATTAATCGCCTTTTTTGACATTAAAGACTCAAGTAGTATAGTTCAGCTCTATTTAAAGTCGGACAATCTTAAAACCGCCGATTATGTTCAAAGCCAGATTAAATATCAAGATCTTGACCTGATAGATGAAGGAGATTTTGTTGAGGCCAAGGGGAAAGTCGTTAAAACGAAAAGCGGGGAAGTATCAGTCGAAGCTAATTCTATAAGAATTCTGGTTAAAACCTTAAGACCAATGCCAAAAAGCCTGAAAGACCGTGAGATCCGCTACCGCAGAAGATATGTTGACACCAATATAAACGAAGATGTGTATCAGAGGTTCATAAGAAGGGCGAAATTTTGGGAGGCACACAGGGAGTTCTTTAATTCCCGTGGATTTTTTGAAATTAATACCCCTGTTTTGGAGCACATTTCTGGTGGAGGCGACGCTGTCCCTTTTGTTACTCACATGGATTCTATAGACGAGGATTTTTATCTTAGAATTTCGCATGAGCTTCCTTTAAAAAGACTTGTCGGTGGAGGGTACGATAAAGTTTATGATATCGGTTCGCGTTTTAGAAATGAGGGATTGTCTGATGAGCATCTGCCTGAACACGTCGCGATGGAATTTTACTGGGCATATGCAAATTGGCAGGATGGAATGGAACTGGTAAAAGAGCTTTATAACTTTGTTATAAAAAAGGTTTACGGTGATAAAAAGGTCTTTAAGATTAGAGGGTTTGACGTTGATTTTTCGAAAAACTGGGAAGTAATCGATTTTGCAAAAGCCCTGCAGATTAAATTTGGTTTTAGTGATTTGTTTAGTTTGAAGTTGAAGGATATTATTAAGATTCTCAAGGAAAATGGAGTTACAGACAAAGTTGTAAATATTCCACGAGGGGTTGATCATCTGTGGAAGCTTGCAAGAAAAGATATTGCAGGATCTGCATTTGTGGTAAATCATCCAAAATATCTTTCCCCATTGCAAAAGCCAAGTAGTGATGATCCTAATATCGTTGAAAGGTTTCAGCCGATAATAGCAGGAAGCGAGCTCGGAAATGGCTGGAGTGAGGTTAATGATCCGATAGATCAGTTTGAAAGATTTAATGAACAGCAGAAAATGCGTGATGCAGGAGACACCGAGGCGCAGTGGCTTGATATTGACTATGTTGAAATGCTTGAATACGGCATGCCTCCAACTTTTGGCTATGGGCACAGCGAAAGGCTTTTCTGGTTTTTGGAAGATGTGCCTGCACGTGATGGTGTCCCGTTCCCTCAGTTAAAATTTGAGCTTGAGGATTCAACTAAAAAGATTTATGGAATAAAGGAAAAACCTAAAAGAGACAAAGAGCATGGAATTAAATCTGGTGGATCTTTTTCAGTAGATCCACAACTTAAGAAGGACTTCCCTGGAATTTTCTATGCCTATACGGTGATTAACGGAGTGAATATCAAGAAGTCAAATAATGACTTGAATAAGTTAAAGGATCAAGTAACCAGGAATTTTAAAGGCTATAAATTAGAAGATATTGACCAGATTAAGCCCATTATAGAGTATAGAGCTTTATTTAAAGCAACTGGTACAGATCTTCACAGCAAAAGACCTTCTCCTGATGCTCTTCTAAGGAGGGTTGTTCAGGGTAAAGGCCTTTATAATGTGAATACTGCTGTCGATGCTTACAATGTGGCGGTATTGGAGACTCATGTTGGTTTAGGAGGATTCAATTACGATAAAGTAGAAGAACCAGTAACATTGAGATACTCCAAGAAAGGTGAAAAAATGAAGCTTCTGGGAGATGATGAAGCAACGATCTTAAGAGAAAAGCAGATTGTTTATTCAGATTCAAAAAAGCCAATCACATTAGACCTAAACTATCGTGATATTGATGAAACTAAGATAACTATTGATACTAAAAATATTATTCTTTTTGCGGATGGTACCCCAGGGCTTGCTCAAGATACTGTTGTGGAGGCTTTGAAGAAAGGAGTTGAATACATAAGGCAGTTCTGCGGGGGTAATATTGGAGAGATCGTCATTGTCAAATAATTATGACAAAGCAAAGAGCTATAGAGATTTTAGAACAGAATATGAAATCATCCAATTTGCGAAACCACTGCAAAGCGGTTGGTTTTATGATGGGTGGAGTTTATGATTTTCTTTCGTCTAATGTGAAGCTGGAGGAATCCGATCCGTCAAAAGAAGTTTGGGAGACCGTCGGGATTTTGCACGACTCCGATTATGAGTTGACTAAAGATGATCACGAGAAGCATACATTGGTAGCTCTGGAGTGGCTTAATAAAGAAGGGCTTTCTAAAGATGATCCAATCTATCTTGCTATTATGTCGCATAATAATGGAATTACTGGCCTCCGTAGTCCGCAGACGCAAGTGGAATGGGCGCTGGAATGCGGAGATGATCTTACTGGTTTTATTATAGCTGTTGCCTTGGTTCATCCCGATAAAAAACTCGCTAATGTAACTATGGAATCAGTTATGAAAAAATGGTCGCAAAAAGCCTTTGCACCAGGAGTCCACAGAGAACGAGTTGAAATGTGCGAAGAAAAAATCGGAATACCTTTAAAAGATTTTGTTGAAATAACTCTAAAGGCAATGCAAGAGCATGCTAAAGAGCTTGGATTGTAGTTTTCCATTTTTGTTAACTATTCTTTCTGAGGTACAATAGCAATATGCTAGATGTTAAATTTATACGCGAAAATGCAGATCGAGTCAAAAAGACACTAACGGATAAGAACAGCGAAGGAACCGTTGATATCGACATACTCCTTAAAACAGATGCGGAGATACAAGGGCTAACCTCCCAGCTTGAGTTGGTCAGACGTGAACGAAATGAGCTTGATAAAAAGATAAAAACAGAGAAAGACCAGAATATCAGATCATCCCTTATCTCCCAAAACACAGAGCTTAAAAGGAAGCTAAAGGGTTTAGAGGATAAGATGACTCCTCTTAAAACCCAATTTGACGAGCTTATGCTTCTTGTTCCTAATGTAACGTTTCCTAAAATGCCGGTTGGAAAAGGTGAAAGCGAAAATGTTGTTCTAAAAACGTGGGGGGAACCGAAAAAGTTTGATTTTACTCCCAGGGATCATGTTGAAATTGGGGAGAGTTTGAATCTTATTGAAATCAAAAAAGCAGTGGATGTGAGCGGGTCGAGATTTTATTATCTTAAAAATGAAGCAGTTTTAATGCAGTTTGGACTTATTCAGCTTGTAATGGAGACTTTAACCAGCGAAGAAAAACTCCGCCCGATTGCAGATAAAATTGGAGTCTCGGCGAAAACATTTACTCCAGTTATTCCTCCAGTTTTAATGAAGCCAGAAATAATGAAAAGAATGGATCGGCTTGACCCGATAGATGACAGATATCAGACAACTGAAGACGGGCTAATGCTTATTGGGAGTGCAGAACATACTCTTGGGCCCTTGCATATGGATGAGGTGCTTTTAGAGGACAATCTCCCATTGCGCTATATCGGCTGTTCTACTGCATTTAGGAGAGAGTCTGGTACTTATGGAAAAGATACAAAAGGGATATTCCGCGTTCACCAATTTGATAAATTAGAAATGGAATCCTTTACAACTCCAGATACAGGTGAAAAAGAGCAGGAATTTTTAGTTGCGATTCAAGAATCTTTGGTGCAGCAGCTTGGTATCCCTTATCAGCTTATACAGATTTGCACAGGTGATACTGGGAAGCCTGATTACAACCAGTACGATATAAACTGCTGGCTTCCTGCTCAGGGGAAATATAGGGAGACTCATACTTCTGATTACATGACTGATTTTCAATCAAGAAGGCTTAATATAAGGTACAAAGCGAAAGGTGGAGATAAAAAATTTGTCTATATGAATGATGCTACTGCGTTTGCAGTTAGCCGGACATTGATCGCAATACTTGAAAATTACCAGCAGAAAGACGGATCAGTTCTTGTCCCTGAAGTCCTCCAAAGATATGTTGGCAAGGATATAATCAAACCCTAAGAACTGCTGATCCTTTGCGTTTAACGAGTATATTTTTAGTGTCTACAATATTTACAACCGTTGAGGGTTTGTTGTTTGGCAGTTCTCCCGCGTCAATTATCAAGTCAGGAAGTGCAGTTTGATTTTCAATTTGTTTCAGAAAATCCTCTATTTTGTAGCATGACGGCATCCCGGAAATATTTGCACTTGTTGATGTATACGGAATATCTAAACAACTTGATAAAAGCTTAGTAAATTTATAATCCGGAATTCTAACTCCAATCGTTTTTTGATCAGGCAGAATCACATTTCTATTTTCAAGAACAATAGTAAATGATCTAGGGAGGTTTTTCGAAAGTATATCCCGCTGTTCAGAAGATACATTTGCATATTTTTCTATTTGCTCCACATCTTTGAAAATGTAGCTTATATACTTATCGGCCGGTCTGTTCTTAATTTCATAGATTTTATTAAGAACTTGATTATTCGCAGTGTCTCCGGCTATCCCGTATGAAGTGTCGCTGGGGAACACCACTATCTTTTCGTCTTTGATGAAGTTTCCAGCTTTCAATATTACATTTAAGTCAATGTTGTCTAAATCGATTTTTATTATTTCCATATCCATTTTTGATTTGCGGAGAGTATTATACAGCTTTTAAGGTCGCAATTTGGCCTCATTTTGCTATAATTATTAGCTGTCAACTCCTAAAAATAATAGTCAGGACAATAAACAGCTCCTATCCCGATTGCAGAAAAAGGAAACTATATGAGAAGCAGACTTAAATCTGAATACAAAAAGTTAATAGAAGACGTTCAAGATACCTTTAGATTAGGCAATAGGCTGCATGCCCTGGCATTTAAGTCATTTGGGCTGGTTTATGCTTTGACCTTTGCAACGATATTCCTTATAGCTGTTCTTCCTTATGCAATGAATAAAATCCTTGGAAATCTCATTGATGTCATCAGCGGTCTTGTAGAAGGAAAAGGAAAAGTAGATCAGCTGAATTTATTGTTTGGACTTTTTATGGCCGTAATTGTTTTAATGAGTCTTGCGGGTATAGCAAGAAGCATGTTCAGCGAGATGACAAGGATAAAACTTCGAGTCATTTTTGCCGATATGATGACAAGAAAATATTCCTCCCTTAATCTAGAGCACTACGAGAACCCAAAACTCAATGACACAATTCAAAGAGCGAGAGAATCATACTATTGGGCTCCTCAGAATTTTATCTGGGATAACTTGGGCTTATTCGCCGATTTTTCAAGCATCATCGTTGGTGCAGTGATCCTTGCATCTTTTAACGCCAGTCTTGTTGCATTGATTCTTGCGACATCCATTCCTGGATTTTTCTTAAATTACAAGAATATCAGAGAATCGTGGGAGCTTGAAAGAAAAGAAAGCAAAAACTTCAGAGATACATGGTGGACCAGAGATTATTTGGAAAGAGAAAAAGATTTGCAGGAAATCTGGGTTTTCAAGGCTGCAAAATATCTTTCAGACAGAGCGCACAAGATATACAGCAGTACCCTTGAGAAGTTTATTTCTATTGACATAAAATACTCAAAGCTTCAAGTGCTGTCTTCGTTGATCTCAAATGGAGGTTTTGTTTTGATTTTCTGGCTGTTGATTAAAAATGTGTTAAGCGCTGATATTACAATCGGAACTTTTACATTCTTTCTTGCCACAACAAGGGGTTTTAGCAGTTCACTGTCTTCTGTCCTGTCGAGTCTTTCTGACCTTTTAGGACAGGTAAACCATATCCGCGATATTTTCGGAGTCATCGATTTGAAAGAAACTATGCTCAATGGAAAGAAAAAGCTGAAATTAAATTCAAGCTTACCGCCAAAGATTGAGTTTAAGAATGTGTGGTTTAAATACCCTCGCAGTGAAAGATATGTGTATAAAAATCTTAATCTGACAATTAATCCTGGTGACAATGTTGCACTTATTGGTAAAAACGGAGCAGGAAAAACTACCTTAGTGAAACTTCTCTGCCGTTTCTATGATGTTACCAAAGGGAAAATCGTCATTAACGGGATTGATATAAAAAACCTGGATGTTAACTCATGGTATGACCATCTGGCTTTATTGTCGCAAGATTTTGTACGCTACCATTTTGATGCAAAAACTAATATAAGACTTGGAAAGTTAGCTGAGAAAAGATTTGAAAAAATCAAAGAAGCTGCTCAAAAAAGCGGGGCAGATGAGTTTATTGAAAAGGAGTTTCCTAAAAAGTATGGGCAGGCACTATCAAAAAGATTTAGCGGAGGAACCGAGCCAAGTGTCGGCCAATGGCAGAAGGTTGCTCTTGCCCGCGCATTCTTCAAAGATGCACCTGTTTTGGTTTTAGATGAACCTACAAGTGCAATTGATCCAAAGTCAGAATATGAGATTTTTAGTAAAATTTTCTCATTAGATGAAAAGGAGAAGAAAGTTGATAAAAGCATAATCATAATTTCCCACCGATTTTCTACAGTTAGAAATGCGAATAGGATAATCGTTATTGATAAAGGCGAAATCGTAGAAGAAGGCAGCCATGAAGAGCTTATGAAAAAAAACGGATTGTACAAAGAAGCGTTTGAAATTCAAAAAAGAGGATATGTATAGTGCGATAAATGGATGTTGAATGCTAAACTATCATTATGATTCCTTCGGAAATCATTTTCGAAAACAATTATCCGGTAACTGCGCATATCATCTTTTTTATTAATGACTATTTGATTTATTCTCTTATTGGGCTTGTCGGATTGATAATTTTCCTTAAATGCAAAACTCGATTTTTGGACTACTGCTTTGCAGTTATTGTTGCCCTGGGAGCCTCAGAATTAATTAAATTCTTTGTTGATAAGCCTAGACCGCTTCCAATTACCTCATCTTTGGCCTTTGAAGGAGGGAGTTTCCCTTCGACACATACCGCAATTGCATTTACAGTGGCTTTTTTTTACCTTCTGGTCTGTCATCGTTTATCAGCAAAATCAGGCAGGGGAGGGAAGACTAAAAGTGGAAAGAGTACTACAGGGGAGTACTTTCTTCTTATTGTCATATTTTTGGCATCCATTCTAGTTGGAGTTTTTCGTGTTGTTGTAAAGGCGCATTATCCTGTGGATGTTTTGGCTGGGGTTGTTTTGGGATTTTTGGTAGCTTTGCCATTTAGATATTACGACCTTATTACCAGGAGGAAGAGATGAACCTGCTTCATGCCTTGATCCTCGGAATTATCCAGGGAATTACAGAATTTCTGCCTATCTCCTCATCGGGGCATCTGGTAATTATCCCATTAATTTTTAATTGGGATTTGCAGAATTTGGCAGTTGACGTGGCTTTGCATTTTGGCACCGCCCTTGCTGTCATTGTGTATTTTATGAAGGACTGGCTTAAAATGCTCAACAGCCTGAAATCAGATGTCTTGGGATACAATCTCTCGATTTTTTCGCATATTAGTAAATTACGACGTGCAACGAGGGTGCTGATGACAATTCTAGCCGTTTCCATCCCTGTTGGAATTGCTGGCTATTTCCTTCAGGACACAGTAGAAAGCACCTTCAGATCCCCTGTCACTATCGCGTTTATGCTCATTATTGTGTCATTTTTAATGCTATTTGCCGAAAGATTTTCAAGCAGATTATCTATAAAAAAAGATTCAATCACTTTTAGGGATGCATTGGTGATCTCATTAAGCCAGATAATAGCGCTGATCCCCGGTACATCCAGATCAGGAATTACTATTTCTACAGGACTTTTCAGAAAGCTGAAACGTGAAGAAGCAGCTAGATTCTCGTTTCTGTTAGCAACTCCAGTTATTTTTGGAGCCACACTTGTGAAAATTCCTGATCTAATTCATATATCTTCCTCTGATCTTTTGGGAGTGTTTATAGGGACGGCAACCTCCTTTACCGTTGGGCTTATCTCAATAAAATGGCTTTTGGGATTTCTAAAAAAGCAAAACCTTCTGCCCTTTATAATTTATAGAATAGGATTGGGAGTAATAATCCTGCTAATCAGTTTTCTTAGATAGGTCAAGATATTGTTTATCAACTCAATGCTATAATTCCTACGTTATGTTTGATTCTATTTTAGGGCGTCTTGTCAACAGCAATAAATATAAATTATCGAAAATCGAGCCGATTGTTGAACAGATAAATTCCCTGGAATCTGAAACTAAAAAGCTCAAAAATGCTGATTTTAAAAAGAAAACTGAGGAATGGAAAAAACATTTAAGGTCAGATAAAATGCCGGCGGATAAAATCTCAAAGTATCTTGATGATATCCTGCCATCTGCTTTTGCGCTTGTAAAGGAGGTTTCTGCGCGGACCATGAAGCAGACGCATCGTGATGTCCAGTTAATTGCTGGGATCGCCCTCCATCAGGGTAAAATTGCTGAGCAAAGAACTGGTGAAGGAAAAACATTGACTGCTACCCTTCCCCTCTATTTAAATTCTCTTGCAGGTAAAGGCGCCCATTTGGTTACTCCGAATGACTATCTTTCAAAACATGCCGTTGGATGGTATGGCTCTGTTTATGAAATGCTTGGAGTCTCAGTTGGAGTAATAGTCCACGAATCTGCTTTCAAATATGATCCAGAATTTAACGATGTAGATGTGCTCGATGAATATTCAAGGCATCTAAGGCCGGTTTCCAGAGCAGAAGCATATGAATGTGATATAACCTACGGTACTAATCATGAGTTTGGGTTTGATTACCTGCGTGACAACATGTGGCTTCGAAAAGAGGAAATGGTTCAATCTTCTCCTATTAAGCTTTATGGTGCGCATAGCTTTGCGATTGTTGATGAGGTCGATTTTATTCTTATAGATGTTGCAAGAACTCCTCTCATTATATCTTCTCAGAAAGATCTGCGTCCCGAAAAATATTATGAGTTTGCTGCTTTAACACAAGGTCTTGAGCTTAAGACCGATTATGAGGTAGACGAAAAAGACCGCGTTGTTACTCTGACCGAGCTTGGAATAAATAAAGTTGAGCGAAAGCTTGGTGTAGAAAATTTATATGAAAAGGATTTTGAAACAGTACGCCATGTTGAAAATGCGTTAAAAGCAAAAGAGTTGTATCAGAAAGACAAGGATTATGTTGTAAAAGACGGAGGTGTTATTATCGTTGACCAGAATACTGGCAGGCTTCTTCCGGGAAACCGTTGGAGTGATGGCCTGCATCAGGCAGTTGAGGCCAAAGAAGCGGTGGAGATTCAGCCCGAATCCAAAACTTTAGCAACAATTTCTTACCAGAATTATTACCGTATGTACGATAAGCTAGCCGGAATGACCGGAACCGCAGCTACAGAGGCCGAGGAATTTTTCAAAATATATACCCTTGATGTAGTTGAAATTCCAACATATAAACCGGTAATCAGAAAGGACAGGGATGACCTTGTTTACAAGACTGAGGCTGCAAAGTACCGTGCTGTGGCAAAAGAAATTGCAGAAAGAAATGTTAAGGGTCAGCCTGTTTTGATAGGTACGACATCGGTAGAGAAGTCACAGCTATTATCTTCATTTTTAAAAAGGCTGAAAATAAAGCACGAAATACTTAACGCGAAAAATCATGAGCAGGAGGCGTTGATTATTGCACAGGCAGGGAAAAGATCTGCTGTAACAGTATCAACAAATATGGCGGGTCGTGGAGTCGATATTATATTAGGAGGAGATCCGTTTGATAAACAGCAGTACAGCGACGTCGTAAATTCTGGCGGGCTTTTTGTGATTGGAACTGAACGACATGAATCTCGCCGTATTGACAACCAGCTTAGAGGACGTTCAGGCCGACAGGGCGACCCTGGCGAGTCAAGATTCTTCCTTTCCCTTCAGGATGATTTAATGAGAATTTTTGGCGGAGCCTCTATTGAAAGTATTATGGGTCGTCTCGGTGTTGATGAAAATATTCCAATAGAAGCCGGTTTGATTTCAAAGGCTATACAAAATGCTCAGAAAAAAGTTGAAGGTATAAATTTTGATCAGAGGCGGGCAGTAGTTGATTATGACGATGTTATGAATGTGCAGCGGGAGTCGATATATGGAATGCGCCGAAGAATTTTGTTTGCAAAAGACAAAAATATAAACGACTTCTTTGACTGGGAAAAAGAAAAACTTGGCGGGTATGCAGATGAAAATTTCTATAAAGCCTGGGATAAAAAATTAAAGCAGTACGGAGATAAAATCTGGTTTGAGGTTGTAAAAAGAGTGACTTTAGAGGTAATTGATGTGCTTTGGATGGAGCATATAGATACTATGGATGATCTTCGAAGCGGAGTAAGGCTCCGCGGGTATGGGCAGGTTGATCCACTTGTGGAGTACAAAAGAGAAGGGAAAGAGCTTTTTGAGGCTTTGCTCACACAGATATGGCATATGGTAACTGACAGGCTGGCCAAAGTAGAAGTTCGGGTAGAAGCTGATCTTCAGAAACAAAAGGAGCTTCCAAAATCTCTTCTGTCCCAAGACCTGCGGGATTTGGAGTATCAGCGCGGGCATTTCGAAAGCGGTGTTGCAGACGAAGCTCAAATGTCAAAGGGTGGTATTTCACAAGCCCCCCAAACAATAGTCAAAGGCAAAAAGATTGGTAGAAATGTCTCCTGCCCATGCGGAAGCGGAAAAAAGTACAAAAACTGCCATGGGAGGGCGTAACACAACTCTTTTGTGAAGTGAGTGAAGCATCTGCTTAATACTGTCCAACATCTTCCAACATCTTCCAATATCTTCCAATATCTTCTAATATCTTCTAAGTGGTTGATGATATTAAGTACAAAGAAACTCAGTTGATAAAAAGGCTTATTGCTGAAATAGAGTCCATGAAAGATGTATTTAAACAATTTAAAGAATTTTCACATATTGAAGAAAATATCCGCAGCGAATCAGTTTTAAAAAGTGCTGTATTTTCTGCCCGGATAGAAGGCAATAGTCTTACTCCGGATAAGCTTCGCTTTGAGGGTGTGCAAAGAAAAAATGAAGATACTGCGAGGCTTGAATGTTTCAACTTGATGAGGGCGTATAAATTAATAACAAGCGGGAGATATCCGAAGAAAGTTACTTTATGCTACATAAACAAACTCCATTTTGTGGCAATAGACAAGCTTTCGCCTTCTCCCGGAAAATTCCGGCAGGAGCCATGGGCTATATTTAGCCAGTCCGGAGCTGTTGTTTATTTGGCTCCGCCACATACTGATGTTCCTAGATTGATGCAGGATCTAATCAAATATATAAATAAAAGCCCATTCCACTGTGTTGTTAAATCGGCATTTGCGCAGTATGTTTTAGAGAAAATCCATCCATATGCTGACGGGAATGGAAGAGTCGGTCGATTAGTATCAAGTCTCATTCTTCATCAGGGTGGCTATAGTTTCAGAGGATTAATATCTTTTGAAGAAGATGTCGATGCGAATAGAAGTTCCTATTACGAAGCATTAGAACCTGATCGTGATGTTACAATTTTTACTGAATTTTTCCTAGAGTCATTGGTTAGTCAGATAAAGCGTTTATTTCCAAAGCTGCAAGCAGTTCAATCAGAAAGTAGGGAGGATTTATTGATGCCTAGAAGAAGAGAAATTCTGGAAATAATAATAGAGCACCCATATTGTTCCTTTGATTTTCTTTCACGCAGGTTTCAAAGAGTAAATCCTAAAACACTTCATCATGATATAAAATATCTTCAGAAGAAAAATTTTATCGAGAAAGTAGGTAAAACCCGTGGAAGTTTGTATAAAAGTGCATCAAATCGGTTATGAATCGGTATAGAATGTTGTACCATTTGGCAAGAATTTACTGGTTTATTTTCCGCCCGAAAACTTGGGGTGTCAGATGCGTGATCAGGCATAAAGGAAAAGTTATGCTCGTAAAAAATTCTTACAGTGAAAAGGGATGGCAGTTTCCGGGTGGAGGCATTCACAAAAATGAGACACCTTTAGGTGCAGTAAAAAGGGAAACAATGGAGGAAACGGGGCTTCGAATTAATGAGATAAAGCTGTTTGGAAAGCTGAAAAATACTGAGGAATTTAAAAAAGATACGGTTTATATCTTCACTGCGTTTGCAGATTCTCCTAAAACTTCGATAGATAATAAGGAAATAATTGATGCCAGATGGGTGAATATAAATGCTCCTTCGGTGTATGTTTCCTTTGTCAGTAAATTGATTATTGAAAAACTTGCTACAAGTCTTAAGCCTTTTTTACATTTTCTCTAATACTGTTATGCTTTATCCAGTATGTTTTTTATCTTATCTTCCATGTCAATTCCCACTTTCCCATATGCGGTTATACTGGCTTTTTTAAGCTTGTAAAGATCTTTTATTCTTAAGTTGACCTCCCTTATCGTAAGACTTTTATACATTTCATTGAGCTTTTCGAGCAAAATTACATCTTTGTTGTAAAAGATCGGGTATTTCACCAGCCTTGAGTAATCGTGGATATTGTCATAAACAACTAAATTTCTGTTTATAATATATTCCTGAAAATGCACAAGTTCTTTACCGGTAATGCCTTTGTCGGAAAATTTTTTAAGTTCCTCTAAAACAATACGAAGCGTTTTTTCATATTTCTCAGGAATAACTTTGAAGTAAATCCCTGAATATCCGAAATTTTCATATTCATAGTCACTTGATGAAATCGTATAAAGCAACCCTTCTTTTTCTCTCAGTCTTTTCATCAGTCTGCTGGAAAATGTTCCGGTTAATATTTTTTCGATTAAATTATTCACGGCTGCATCTCTCATATTAGTCTCAATAATGCCCTTTCCTTTAAATGCCAGAAGAGAAAAAACCATATTTGTTTTTGCATCAGTTTTTACTCCAATTACTGATTCAGCCATTTCATCTTTTGGATACTTTACTATCGTGTCCTGGTTTTGGGTCTGCAAGAAGAGTTTGTTTATGAAACGTTTTGCCGTAGACTGGTTGAAGTTCCCTACAAGGGTCAGGTATACCCTTGCCGGATCATGTGCCGTCTTGTAATGCTTAATTAGATCATCGGTCGCGATTTTTGCAATTATTTCTTTTGACCCTATAACATCCAAAGAATATGCCGATTTATATTTTGAAAGTTTTTTGATCTCGTAATCAAATGCGCGGTTCTCGGGGTCGTCACAGCGCCTGTCAATCTCGTCCAGAATTACTGTTCTTTCCTGCTCAATATACTTTGGATTAAGTATACTTTTGTAGAGAATTTCATATATAAATTCCATCCCATATTCGAGCTTGCTGTAAGGGATGTTTATATAGTAGCTTTGGTATTCTTTTGAGGTTGAGCCGTTAAAACTGGCGCCGTTGAATTCTGAAGTTGATATCAGCAAATCTTTTTCAGGCCACTTTTTTGTAGATAGAAATGAAGCATGCTCGATAAAATGCGTAATGCCTTGAGTATTGCTGTTTTCTAAAACGGCCGAACCCAGCTTTACCATGGCCGAAACAGTTACAGAGTATGTTGAATCATTTGGGATTAAAATTATAGTCATCCCGTTTTTTAGCTTATATGTTTCGTAAGTTATATCCATTTATGTGATTGTACCCCATTTGGAGTTTATAGAATGCTTTCAAGCCTCAGTCTTTAATAGCTTTTTTATTTCTGCAAGCTGTTTTTCTATTATTATCAACTTGGACAAAAGGGAAATTTCTTGTATGTTTTCTTCGGAAAAATACCGGATAGGCTTAGATGTTTTTTTCGCAATCTTTTCTAGTGTATGAAAAGGAGGTATTGTTCTTCCTGATTCATAGGAGCTAACGGCCTTCTCGCTGACAGATAATGCTTTTCCAAGCTCCTTTTGCGACAGCTGTGCTTCTTTTCTTGCAGTTTTTATTCTCTTGGCTATTAAAGAGGTTGACATCGGAGATCTCCCTGGTATATTCTAGTCTAGGGAAACTAGACAACATTCTATCTATACGAGACCCGGCATGGAAATATTTTTGCGGGGTCTTTCTTGACGGAATAATAATAACATAATGGAATTACTGCTGCTAGAGCTCAGCCGGTGGTCACTAACCGCGTATAGACTTATTCCGGACTCTAGAAATTTAGAGATAGTAGAAGCTAAAAATTCCAATTATGAACAAATAATTAACAAACAGTTAACTTCTTTTAAAATACCAGAAATCACCAGCGATATTAGTATTGTTTTGAAGCAGTGGACTGAAATTTCCGATTATCTCATTATCATAACAAAGCATGATTTCGGTAAAGGGTTCATCTCGAAAATTTCTGTGGAACTTAAAAAGCTCGATTTGAAGAGGTTTTGGATACTAGATATGGATGATGCTGTCTGGAGGACTTATGCAAAAAATTATCTCGATTCCGAAGCTTTAAATGTATGGATAGAAAAGGAGATTATCCTTATCGGGTACTTCCGCGATGGAAGAAAAACTGTAAATACACTCGTAAAGTGGGATAGATCTCTTGAAGACACCGGGATTATTTTTGACAACTTGAGAGGAGAAATGTCAAATAGACTCATAATGCATGAAATACCGAAGAATATTTCAAAAATTAAGATTGCGCGGAGTATTAGCTTAAAAAACGGAATTTATTCGAGTACGGTGACAGAAACTTTGCTTAATATGTTTCCGCATGTGGCTGTTGATTACAATTTGCCGTCTTTTCTTGAAATTCTTGTAAAAATGATTACCGAGTAGGTACCCTTAAAATCAAAGAGCGTATTGCTTCTAAACTATATATAGATTATCATCTATGCATGAAAATTTTGTGTTCAGAATGCTTTAAGAACCTGGGAGTTGCGTCAAGGGCTGAAATTTATAATTTCATAAAGTCGTCCCTCAAAGCCAGCGTATCTGAAGTCACCCGTTATGTAAAACTACGCCAGCCGACGGTCAGTTATCATTTAAAAGAAATGACCGAGTCTGGGCTTTTGTGCAGGCAGAAAAACGGTCGCCAGGTCGTTTACTCTATAAATACCATCTGTCCTCACTCCAAAACTAAGTGTATTGTTGCTTGAAGCTATGCTAACTATAAAGAATTTGAAAGCCTCTGTTAAAGAAAAGAAAATACTAAACGGAGTAAATCTTTCAGTAAAGCGCGGTGAAATACATGCGATTATGGGGCCAAACGGCAGCGGTAAATCAACTTTTGTGAATGCAGTTACAGGGCACCCGGAAGTTCTCATATCAAAAGGATCCAAAATTGTTGTTGACGGACTCAATATAACCCACGGCGATCCAGATGAAAGAGCTGCGGCAGGTTTATTTGCAGCTTTTCAAAATCCTGCGGAAATCGTCGGGGTCCCTTTGACAGAATTTTTAAGACTTGCATACAATAACGTCCAAAAGGATAGGCAGGGAGAGGTTTTCCGCGAGCTCTCGCCCATAAAATTCAGAAATCTTTTAGAAGAAAAAATCTTCAAGTATAAACTTGACGCACCATTTTTTGAAAGAAATCTGAATGAAGGATTCAGCGGTGGAGAAAAAAAGAAATCGGAGATACTGCAAATGGCGGTCATTGAGCCAAGGTATGCAGTTTTGGATGAGACCGACAGTGGACTTGATGTGACTGCATTAAAAAATGTTTCAGAAAGCATTTCTAGGCTGGCATCGGATATAAACATAGGGTTAATTGTTATTACTCATTATGCTCGAATTCTTAAATATCTGAAGCCCGATAAAGTCCATGTTTTTATAGACGGACGTATAGCGAAAACGGGGGGATCTAGTCTTGCAGATGAGCTTGATAAAAATGGTTATACAGAGGCTGGTTATAAAAAGAATGAATAAAAAAACCTCAAAGGTAAAACTGAAGCTGAATGATAAATATAACTTGGGATTTAAAATGCGAAGTGATCCTGGTCTTGCGCTTCCTTTTGGCCTTGATGAAAATGTAGTCAGGGAGATATCAAAGATTAAAAATGAACCGAAATGGATGCTCGAGTTCAGATTAAAGTCCTATCACCTATTTGTCTCTAAAAAAATGCCTTCATGGGGGGCCGATCTTTCTAAAATTGACTTTTCCAAAATCCACTATTATATAAAGTCCCCAGATAAAAACACAAAAAGCTGGAAAAATGTTTCAAGCGAGGTGAAAAAAACATTTGACCGCATCGGCATTCCGCGGGTTGAAAGAGAATATTTATCAGGTGTTAAAGCCCAATATAACTCCGAAGTCGTTTATGGATCTCTTCTCAAACAGCTTAAGGATCAGGGAGTTATTTTCATGTCAACAGATGAAGCTGTTCAAAAGCATCCTGATCTGGTCAGGAAATATATTGGTACCGTAATTCCGCCCGCAGACAACAAGTTTGCAGCATTAAACAGCGCAGTCTGGTCAGGCGGTTCCTTTATATATATTCCAAAAGGCGCGAAGATTGAAAAGCCTCTGCAGGCATACTTCCGCATAAATGCAGCTAGAATGGGTCAATTCGAAAGAACGCTTATTATCGCTGATGAAGACTCTTTTACACAGTATATCGAAGGATGTTCTGCTCCTATGTACTCCGAAAGCTCCATTCACTCTGCCGTCGTAGAGATAATTGTCAAGAAAAACGCACGGTTCAGGTATACAACAGTACAGAACTGGTATAAAAATATATACAATCTTGTGACGAAAAGAGCATATGCATATGAAAATGCCACAATGGAGTGGATAGACGGAAATATCGGATCAAAAGTGACAATGAAATATCCTGCAGTATATTTGCTTGGAAAAGGAGCAAAGGGAGAAGTCATTTCTCTTGCGGTTGCCAAAGACGGCCAGCACCTAGACACAGGTGCGAAAATGGTGCATCTGGCTTCGAATACTTCATCAAATATAATTTCAAAGTCCATCTCCAAAGGATCGGGAAGGGCGAGTTATCGAGGTTTGGTAAAAGTAATAGGATCAGCCGAAAATGTAAAATCACATATTAACTGCGATGCGCTTCTTCTCGATTCGAAGGCTAGAACCGATACGTACCCTTCGATGGAAATTGACAATAAACGGACGAATATTACACATGAGGCGACTGTCAGTAAAGTTGGACAAGATCAACTTTTTTATTTAATGAGCAGGGGTTTAAGCAAGCAGGATGCCTCGGCGCTAATTGTGAACGGATTTATTGAGCCTGTTATGCGGGAGCTTCCCATGGAGTTTGCGGTTGAGCTTAACCAGTTGATAAATCTTGAAATGGAAGGATCGGTAGGATAAAGATGGAGATACTTACTGTGAATTCCAGCAAAATAAAAAAGAGGATAATGATTTCTGGGAATGAGACCATTTTTCTTGCCGGATTCGGCGGAGGTGAGTGCGACTTGGAAATCATGTTGAAAAATGACAATGCCAGTTGCAGCTTGTACGGAATTATCATTGGAAAAAACGGCGACAATTTCAGAATTTCAACTGTAAGTCTTCACAAGGGAATCTCGACTTATTCATATATACACATAAAAAGCGTCTTAGACGGCTCATCCCATCTCGTTTATGACGGAATTATTAAAGTAGAAAAAGGCGCCAGATATTCTGACAGTTATCTTAAAAACGACAATCTTTTAATAGGGGACAACGCTTCGGTCGAATCTTCTCCAAAACTCGAAATTCTTGATGATGATGTTAAAGCATCTCACGGGGTTACAATTTCAAATATAGATTCTGAGAGTATATTTTATCTAATGGCTAGGGGTTTGTCTGAGCAGTCTGCAAAAGATTTATATATCAAAGGTTTTGCCAATGATATAATAAAAAATGTTAGTAGCAGAGTAGAATTGCCAAGTGAAATCCTCAAGTATTCTTATGCAAAAATATAGATCTGACTTCCCAATCCTTAACAGAATTATTAACGGAAAGCTCTTAGTATATTTTGATAACGCAGCAACATCTCAGATGCCACTTTTTGTATTTGAGAAAATGAAGGAGTTTGAGTTTAATCGCAGAGCTAACGTTCACCGCGGGGTGCATACGCTTAGCGAAGAGGCAAGCGTAATGTACGAGCAGGCAAGAAAAACTGTTTCTGATTTTATCTTAGCGAATGATCCTTCTGAAATCGTTTTTGTCAGAAATGCTACAGAGGCTATTAATCTGGCAGCATATGCATGGGGACGGAAAAATATCAATAAAAATGATATTATCTTAACATCTGAAGTTGAGCACCATTCCAATTTAATCCCATGGCAGATTTTGGCAAAGGAAAAAGAGTGCACGCTTACATTTATTCCTGTAAATGAAGAAGGAAAGCTAGATTTTCAAAAGATTCATCCAGATTGGTCCAAGGTTAAACTTGTTGCAATCGGCCATGCTTTCAATGTTCTTGGAACTATTAACGATATTACAAAGATAGTTAAAAATATTAAAAAGGAATGCAAAAAATCAGGCTCCAAGTCTCCACGATTTCTAGTTGACGGTGCGCAGTCTGTTCCTCATATTCCTGTAAATGTGAAAAAGTTCGGTATAGATTTCTTTGCATTCAGCGGGCATAAAATGTGCGGACCGATGGGTATAGGAGTTTTATGGGTAAACAGGAATATTTTTGGCGAAATGTCAGAATTTTTAACAGGGGGAGGGATGATAGACCGGGTAAGTCTATTAGAATCAGGTTTCGCAAAACCTCCAGAGAGGTTTGAGGCGGGAACTCCAAATGTAACGGGCGCAGTCGGCCTTGCAGCTGCGTGTGAATATTTAACTGGAATAGGAATGGAAAATATAAGAAAGCATGAAGTGGAGTTAACCTCCTATGCCCTTAGAAAACTCCGCGGGCTTAAAAATGTCACTATATATGGTCCGGCAAAGGCTGAGGATAGAACCGGTCTTATATCCTTCAATATAAATGGAATTCACCCTCATGATGCTGCCTCTATACTTGACTCGGAAGGAATAGCCGTAAGATCGGGACAGCATTGTGTAATGCCATGGCATGTGAATAACAAAATTAACGCGACAATAAGAGCAAGTTTTTATTTATACAACACTGCAGACGAAGTGGATCGTTTGATTAGCGGACTGGAGAAATCTGTTAAAATGCTGATCTAGTTTTTAATTATGGACAATATATATTCACAGGAGATTTTATACCATTACAGAAATCAGCCCAATAAAAAGAAGCTGAAAAAAGCTACAGCGAAAGGAAACAGCGTCAACCTAAGCTGCGGGGATGAAATTTCTGTCGAGCTTCTTGTCGAGGATGGAATTATAGAGGATGTTGGATACAATCCAAACGGCTGTGTTATAAGCGCCGGTTCGATTTCAATGCTTTCAGATTATCTTATCGGCAAAAAAGTGAGTGAGGCTGAAAAACTCACCCCTCAGGATGTTTTGAGTCTCATAAATGTACCGCTTTCACCGTCAAGGGAAAATTGCGCGCTAATGGGATATAATTCGGTAAAATCGGCTTTGGAGGGGGTCTCTTCAAAAAGATGAAAAAGCAAACAAAGGTTACAGAAAAATCCAATATTGCTGAGCTTGTATCAAATCATCCCGAAGCTGCAGAGGTTATGATGGCATTCGGTCTTCACTGTATAGGATGTTTTGCAAGCCAGTTTGACACCGTTGAACAGGGGGCAAAAGTTCACGGGATGCCGAAAGAAGAAATAAAAGAAATGATAGGTGAAATTAATAGAGTGATAAATAATCCTGAATCCGATTAATTTAAGTTATTGCTAATGCCTGATAAAAAGTCAGTTGTAGAAATCAAGAATAAAGATATAAACATAAGCAGAATTGAGGTTGACCGGGTGTTGTGCATTGGAGCAGCGACTTGTGTTGTTCTTGCTGATAAAACCTTTGAGCTTGATCCAGAAGGTAAGGCGGTGATATTTGATCCTCCCCAAAATACAGTTGAGGAGATAATTGATGCAGCGAAAAGCTGTCCGGTACTTGCAATAAAAATATATGATAAAAGTGGCAAGTTGGTTTATCCATCTTGATGCATCATTTGATTAGTATCCGAGAAGCAGTTTTCGAAGAATCAAAAAAGCTGGCGGAAGATATTTTCAGTTTTAAATTTTCTATTTCAGGTTCCAAAGATTTTATTTTTAAGGCAGGCCAGTATGTCGTCCTCCAGATTTCAGGAAATATCAGAAGATCCTATTCAATTGCTTCGGCGCCGTCGCTTTCAGAAAATAAATTTGAGTTGATAGCAGATATTATTCCTGATGGTGCGGGTTCAACATACCTAATGGGGTTGAAAACCGGGCAGAAGATATCATTTCTTGGCCCGGCAGGAAACTTTGGTTTATCGGAAGAATTAGATAATGACTTGTTTTTTATCTGCACCGGAGCCGGACTGGCACCGATAAAATCTATGATAGAAGAGCTTGTAGTTACCGAAAAGTACAGAGAGCACAAAATTCATCTTATATTTGGGACCAGAACGAAAGACAGAATACTTTGCGAGGATAATTTTGAAAAGCTCCAAAAAGATGGCGTTATTGATTCTTATAATATCTATTTGTCTCGTGATAAGACCCCCGGAAAATATAATTTTGGCTATGTTACCGAATTTGTTAAAAATTCTGACAGCGTTTTACTTAGAGATGGAAACTTTTTTATCTGCGGAAACCTTGACATGGTTAAATCGGTAAGAGAAGCTCTTGAAAATAAAGGAGTTGACAGCAGTAAAATCAGGTTTGAAGCATTTGGGTGAAGAATTCAGGCATGATTTTTTCTGTTAGTGCCCTGATTGATATGGAACTCATTAAGATTTCGTTGGTATTTGTTGCTACAATATATAGCAATTTATGACAGAAGAAGTGGGAGAAACAAAAATACTGCCGACAGAACAATGGGGAGTTGAGGTTAGTGTGTATCCAATACCCGAAAATTGGGGTGTTGCTTGTCAACAGTCACAGTTGGTATATAAACCTACTGCTCGAGATCTGCCGAAAAGGGCTGTCTGTGCTACTAGATTTATAAGAAGTGGCTTTAGCGGTAACTATTATGCATCCGCTTGTGATTTGGATGATTGTCCAGTATTACAAGCCTCAATGATGCAAGAAGGATTTCAGAAAATACTGCTTGAAGACGCGAATAAAAGAGCTCCAGCAAGAGTAACCTCTATTGCTGCTAAATCACGAACTCCTTAAATCCCCGCTAATTTAACTGAGCATTTTAAAAACTTGACTCCGGGGTCAGTTAACTTGATACTTTAGTTTATATATGCAAAGTTTTCGGCAGAAACTCCTTTCAAAAATTAATTCACTTTCTCCAGAGGATGAGGTTGTGTTTGACAGGATGTTCAAAGTCTGGACTGTCAAAGGGGAATTAAAGATCCCGAAAGAAATGGCTCCATGGGTAAAAAAAGAGTTTGGATCGCTTGAGGCAGTCGAAAAACAGATTTTTATTAAGGCGGTAAACCTTATTACATACGAGGGTACAATTTTTAATGATTTAAGGACTAAAAGGCCGATTGTGGGTGACGAGAAGATTACGGAGGTTATGGATTTGATAGAGACTACCCAGGATGAAAGATTTGCCAATCCTTTGACAGGAACTCCTTCAGATACTTTTGGAAGAATAGAAGGTAAATACTGCATCACTGCATCCAACCTGGCAAAGTATGATGGGCTTCATTCGATGCTTATATTTAAAGATCCGAATCCACTTTTATTCTCTAGAAAAAGAATTAAAGATTATTTTGATGTTGCAAGAAAGTGGTATGTACTTGCAGGAAGATCTAATAAGCGTGCAGTGTATCCTATGTTCATATGGAATTGTTTGTGGAGAGCTGGTGCATCTATTGTGAATGGGCATACTCATATGGTTTTGACAGAAGGACAGGCCTACGCCAAAGTTGAAGAGTTAAGAAACCTTTCGCATAAATATCAGGAGCTTTACCGATCAGGCTATTTTGACGATTTATATTCTATCCATAAGAGCCTTGGTCTTGCGTTTGAAAGAAAAGGGGTCAAAGTAATATCGAAGATTACTCCGATAAAAGAGAAAGAAGTCGAGATTTATGCAGACGATGACGGAGAAGATTTTTCAGATGTTGTGAGTGATGTTCTTAACACTATGAAAGAAAACCTTGGAGTATCAAGCTTCAATTTATCAGTTGTGCACAGGCCGATGGAAAAGACTGCTGAAGTATGGGATCATATGCCTGTTCTTGTAAGGATAGTTGACAGAGGCAGGCTTTCATCGCGGACCACCGATTTCGCTGCTATGGAGCTTTATGCCCAAAGCGTGGTCGGCAGCAACCCGTATGTTGTATTTGACGAGCTTAAAACCGCACTCTTAGGAAGCCACGCCAAGGAATAAAATGAAGATATGCGTAAAATATTAGAATATTTATTAATTGACTCTCATCGAAAATACTTGAGGCTTGTTTATAGAGTTACCGTCCGATTAAGCCAGCAGATTGGTATTGAGGCTATGATGAAGGGGCTTTTTAAGCCTCTTTTCGGCTTCGGCGGATTTCTTTCTCGAATTAACGGTTTTGTAATAAGGACATTAATGCTTATATTTGGTCTTGTGGCAGTATTATTGCTGCTTTCAAGCTCAGTCATTGTTTACCTTACTTTGTTATATTCCTATGTATTTGTTTTTTCGAAGAGCATTTCATACGGTTTGGTATACGTTTTTATAACGATTGTATATTTTATATACAGACTTCATTCTGCAAGAGGTGATTCTATAAAAGACTTTTCAGATATTGACGAAATACTGGCTTCAGGGACAGATTATGAGAGAAGTCTTATTGCAAATGCCAAGTCAGATGATTTCAAAAAACTAGCAGGTAGATTTGCCTCTGACCAGCGTATTATAGAGCTTATAACGCGTGCTGAGCTTGATAAACAGCAGGTTTTTGAATTTATATCTTCTGAACTGCAAAATGCATCTTCTGCTGAAATGTTAAGTTATATCAAAAGCATTAACTCGGAGTTGAAATTGAAATATCTTAGCAAGAAGCTCATTTTTACCGCCTTCTTTTTGCATTTTAAAAATTCTTATGACTTTTTGATGAAATGTTCATCAACCGATTCTGTTTTAAAGTACTCCCTTTTATATACAATTCGGATTCATCAGGAAGATCCAAAGATATGGGAAAACGACTATTTGATCCCTCCCTCTGGAGGAATTGATAAAGCCTGGGCAGTAGGATATACCGCTGTCCTGAACAGATTCAGCACAGATTTAACAAAACTCGCCCTTCGGGGAGGTTTGCCAAAACTAATAGGCAGGGACGAGGCTAAGAATCAGGTTATTGCGATATTAAGCAAAGCTTCCAGAAATAATGTCCTGCTTGTAGGTGAATCAGGCTGCGGGAAAACAACATTTGTCCATGCACTTGCACGCGAAATAGCTCTTGGTACTTCTATTCCTGCTTTAAGGTTCAAAAGAATAGTTTCGCTTGATATCTCGACGCTGACTTCCGGTACACCCGGTGAAATTAACGACAGGCTCAGCGCAATTACAAAGGAAATTGTTTCGGCTGGAAATATTATTTTGTTTGTCGATGAAATCCATAATTTGTCTTCTACTTTAAGCGATGACCCTAATGCTGTTTCAGTATTCAGTACATTGGAGCCATATCTTTCAGAAGGCAGGTTCCAGTTCATCGGCGCGACATCTAAAACCAATTATTACAAATACATAAGGCCTAATGACGCATTTTCAAAAGCATTTGACCTTGTAGAGATGAATGTTGCAACGAAAGATGAAACCTTGAGAATTTTAATCGAGATGGCAAAGGAGTTGGAAACCAGCAAGAAAGGTCTGATTGTTACATTCCCTGCAATTCAGTCATCCTATGAACTATCTGACAAATATATATCTACAAGTTCCCTGCCTGATAAAGCTGTAGAGCTTTTAAACCAGGCCTGCGCCAATGGGTCGAAAACTCTTGGAGGAGGAATAACTAAAGATGTTGTAACTTCTGTTGTTTCAGAAATGATAAATATGCCCCTTTCTTCTATTCAGCAGAACGAGAGAAAAATTTTGATCGGTCTTGATAAGCTTCTTCATAAGCAGGTTATCGGACAGGATGCTGCGATTAAAGCAATTTCTGATGCCATTAAAAGGGCAAGGGCTGGAGTAAGAGACGACAATAAGCCGATAGCCAGTTTTTTGTTTTCAGGTCCGACAGGAGTAGGAAAAACTGAAACAGCAAAGGCACTTGCTTCTGTTTATTATGGCAGTGAAAAATCAATGCTCAGGTTTGATATGAGTGAGTATCAGGACGTTCAAAGTATACGCAGGCTTATAGGAGACGAAACCGGGACTCCCGGCCTGCTGACTACTAAAGTCAGGGCGCGTCCGTATTCTCTTTTGCTTTTTGATGAAGTTGAAAAAGCCAGTGAAAATGTTATAAATATATTCCTTCAGATTCTTGATGATGGCAGGCTCACTGATGCAATGGGAATCCTAACCGACTTTTCAAACACCCTTATAATTATGACTTCGAATGTCGGCACTAAAAGTATTACAAGCGCCATAAAGGATCGAAAGTCCCTTGACGAAATAAGGGCGGTTGCTGTTTCAGAGCTGAAGAATAAATTTCCATTAGAATTTTTAAACAGGTTTTCTGCACTTATTCCTTTTCATCCTCTTAGCGAAGAACAGATAATCCAGATAGCAAAACTCAAACTTAAAAAGCTTCAGGATAAGCTTATAGCTAAGCAGATTAGAGTTGGGTTTTCCGAGACATTGGTAAAACAAGTCGCGAATCTCGGTTATTCTGATGAATGGGGTGCACGGCCAATCAATCGTGTAATTGAAGAAAAAATTGAAACTCCAATTGCAGATAAAATAATATCCGGCGAAATTAAAAGCGGGGATAAGTTTGTAATGGAAAGCATTTAAATGGATATCATAGAAAGAGCCGAAAAAATAAGCAAGTCCCTTAATCTTTCTGATATTTTATCCAAAATTACAGCAGTTGAAGCGGAGTTAAATAATCCCGATGTCTGGAAGGATTACGAAAAAGCAGGGTATCTGTCAAAACAACTCGCAGAATTAAGAAAACAGAAAGATCAGATAGAATATTTAGATCTTTTGATTAAGGAAAATGATGAGAAGGAACTTGAAAAAACAGTTAAGGAGCTTGAGCATTTGCTTTATTTATCAGGGGAGTATGATGAAGCTGATGCTTTTCTTACTGTAAATGGGGGGACGGGAGGCACAGAGGCTATGGATTGGGCGGAAATGCTTCTTAGAATGTATAAGAGGTATGCGGAAAAAAAGGGATGGAACTGTACTGAAGTTTATAAAGCAGCAGGCGAGGAAGCAGGTATAAAAACGGCAGTAATAAAAATAAGCGGGAGCTATGCTTATGGTTTGCTTAAAATGGAGTCGGGGACTCACCGTCTCGTAAGGCTTTCTCCTTTTAATGCACAAAATTTACGGCAGACATCGTTTGCAAGGGTTGAGGTGATTCCAGTTATTGACACTAAAGGTGAGATCAACATTAAGGACGAAGATATTGAATTTTCATCCTTCAGGTCTGGTGGTGCCGGCGGGCAGAATGTGAATAAGGTTGAGACTGCAGTACGGATAAAACATATTCCAACAGGTACAGTGGTTTCATGCCAGCAGGAAAGAAGCCAGAACAAGAACCGCGAAATTGCAATGCAGATGCTTAAGTCCAAACTTATTCAACTGGAAGAGCAAAAATCTTCAGAAGAAAAGAAAAAACTTAAAGGGGAATATAAAGATGCATCATGGGGAAATCAGGTCAGGTCTTATGTCCTTCAGCCGTATAAACTCGTCAAAGACCATCGCAGCGGGTATGAAACCTCTAATCCTGATGCGGTTTTAGATGGAGATCTTGATGGATTTATAGAGTCGAATCTGCAGTTGAGTTAATTTCTTCCTAGTTTTGATATACTAGACAAAGTGATTGAATTTAAACTGCCCATTAAAAGAGAACCAAGAGACGATGAAGATCCTTTTTTGACAAAATACCGGTACGTTATATATTTCTTGATTTTTTCGATTCTTGCTGCTGTTATTATTATTCCTTCGCTTCCGAAACCTCCCGATGCCGTAGAAACTGGAGGTACTCCAGAAACGGTTCCTGAAAACGCCTTTTTTAAACCTCCAGATGAATCCGCCAGAGAGGTTACTTTAAGGGGGAAGATTAAACGATTGTCTTCAGCTGAATCTTTGGATGATGCTACTCACGAACTAGTAGACAAAAGCGGAAAACAGCTGTCTTACCTTTATTCTAAAAAACATGATCTTGATTTAACTTCTAACATTGATGTAGCAATAACAGGAAAAGTAATAAAGAGTCTTAAAAATGTAAGTTTAATTGAAGTTGAGACTATTAAACTCAAGTGAAAAATGCCAAAGAAAAAAATGGTTGTTTTTAAAAATGTAGATAAGAAGTACTCTGACGGGACTGTTGCGCTGGATGATGTGTCATTTGAGATAAGCCCTGGTGAATTTGTGTTTGTTATTGGAACCTCAGGAGCTGGTAAAACTACTCTTATGAAACATATTGTGAAAGAAGAGGTTCCTACAAAAGGAGAGATCATTATAGACGAAGATAAACTGTCTGAAATAAAAAGGCCGGATTTGCCCCTTTTGAGAAGAAAAGTAGGTTTTATATATCAAGACTTCAAGCTTCTTGATTCAGAAAATGTTTTTGAAAATGTTTCGCTTTCGCTTAGAGTTATAGGTAAGCCGGAAAAGGAAATTGATACAATTGTCCCAAACCTGCTGCATCTGGTGGGCCTCGGTGACAAATCTGAGCGTTTTCCTTATAACCTTTCCGGAGGAGAAAAGCAAAGGCTAGTTATAGCAAGAGCCTTGGCTCATGAGCCGAAAATACTACTGGCAGATGAACCGACAGGCAATCTGGATAATGCTTCCACCTGGGTTGTTGTGGATCTGATTAAAAAAATTAATGAGTGGGGGACTACAATAATTTTCGGCACGCATGACAACAAAATTGTCGACACATTGAAAAAGAGAGTCATACACCTTGAAAAGGGAAGGATAATAAGCGATGCTGAAGGAGGTAAATATGAATAACACAGTGTTGAAAAAAACATTTACAAATATAAAAAGAAGCGGATGGAGAGCCTATGCAGTCATTTTTATGATGACAGTAACTTATCTAATCCTTGGATTTCTTATGATAACTGTCTACACTTCAAATTCATTTGCCGACTATCTTTCGAAACGCCCTGAGGTAATAGGGTTTTTTAAAGAAGGAGTGACAGAAGAGCAGATACTCCAGCTCAAAAGAGAGTTTGAAAATTTTGACTATGTTTCTGAAATAAAATATGTATCCAAAGAAGAAGCCATGCAGTCTTTTATCGACCAGAGCCAGGATAATAAAGAAATTGTTGAGGCGGTAACTACAAATCCATTTCCGGCTCATCTAAATGTAAGGGTATCAGGGCTTGATAAGATTCAGGATGTGTCAGATAAGTTTAGATCGAGCGACCTTGTCAGCGATGTAAGAGCGTATGAAAAGGTGCTGTCTACGCTTAAAACTATTATTATTACAATTCAGATAGTTGGAGGTGTATTATTTTTAGTCTTTTCAGTCTCAACTGCATTTATAATTTTTCTCACCATCGGTATAACAATTTACTCGCGTAAAAATGAAATTGTTGTTATGAAACTCGTCGGTGCATCTGACAGCTTTGTTGGATCTCCTTACTATCTGCAAAGCGTCATATACTCCTTGATTGCAGTTTTAATGTCAATCTTAATACTTGTTCCTCTCCTTTTATGGCGCTATAACAGCTTAGTTTCTTCTTTGCTTGGACTTGAGTCGTATAATTTGTCTGTTAATTATCTTCTCATTGGGGTTGGAATCGAGGTTGCTTTTGGATTAATTCTTGCAATCGCCAGCAGCCATTTTGCCGCGAGAAGATATATAAACCATTAGCCAGCATGCTTAATTTCTGCAAAATGGTGAAAATAAATTTCAAAAAGGTTATTTTGTCAATTGGAATAATTGAAGCTGCTTCAACTATCCTTTTTATTGCGCAAAAAGCCGTTATTACTGCTTCTGCCAAGACTGCAGCCGAGCTTCAGCATGAAATTGATAAATACGAGAAGCTTATTGTCGACGCACAGAATCAGGTGGCAAGCCTTTCACGTGAAATAAATATTATAAGTAATAATATTTATCTTAAAACCGCTCAAATTCAGCAGGCCGAGGCCCAGATAATCCAAAAGGAAGAAGAACTGGAACTCTTAAAGGAAGATATCAGGCTGATGGAAATACGGCTGGACAGGCTTGCAGAGAC
>MEVH01000012.1:0-8946 GCA_001772665.1 candidate division WWE3 bacterium RIFCSPLOWO2_01_FULL_39_13 | reverse complement strand
CGGACATATAGACAGGCTCGAGTTGAGAATAAGAAGCCAGTATATTGAAAGCCAGTCTTCTCCAATGGAAGTTCTGATAGGCTCCGGAAACATGTCTGATTTTGTTGCCCGCATGAAATACCTTGAGTTAATAGAAGCCGAAGATAAGGAATTGATTAATCGTATGAATAAAACCAAGGACACTTATGAAGATCAGGAAAAACTATTAAATGGCAAAAAAGATGAAGTAGAAACGATAAAAGCTGAAATCGAGAAACAGAAAGCACTTGCCGAAAATCTGAAGCAGGCTCTGGAACAGCAAAAGGCCGAGAAAGACAACCTTCTGAAAATTACTAAGAATGACGAGAAAAAATACCAGCAGGCTCTAAAAGATGCTCAAAAGGAACTTGCCCAGATACAAAGTGCTGCAAATGTTGTAATTAGAGAAGGCCAGGGAGTAGATGTTAAAAAAGGGGAAAAAATAGGAACTATGGGCAACAGCGGGTTTTCGTCTGGTGCTCATCTTCATTTCGGAGTTTATAAGTATACGGTTTCTGATTTTGAACAGAACCCTTCATGGAGCTGGTATTACAATAATTCTATAGACCCCAAAAAGGTCTTAAAGTCGAAAACGGTCAGGTGGAGCAGTGGATGCAGCAGGGATCCAAGCGGAGATTCTAAGGCAGGTGAAGGCGATTTGGACTGGCCGATGGATGACGTTAGGATTACGCAGAATTATGGAACAAAGACCTGTTATAACTGGATGTACAACGGCAAAATTCATCCAGCTCTTGATATGGTCGGCATGGGAGACATTACGATAAGTGCGGTCGATGACGGTAAAGCGTATTTCTGCAGAAACTGCCTAAAAGACGGTGGAAATGGAGTTTTCATATTCCACGAAGACGGGAAGATGTCCCTTTACTGGCATTTGAAGTAGCGTAAGGATTTTGTTATCGCAAGTCTTTTTCTGATACATTGTAAAGCTGGAACTGCATCGGTGTTCTTGACTTCTGATCCGAATAAATTAAGCTAATATATAGAATCGTCATAAAATTATGATAATCATAAAGAATTCATTATATAAGTTTGCTCTTGTAATAGCTGTTTTTGTAGTTGCCTCAATAATTATTTTTTTGTGTCGTAGTTATTTAATCGGAAATAGGCTACCAGGCAATAATCAAACAATACAAATAGGAAATATTAAGACACTAGATGGATTTCTATTAGGTTCAGTTGATAACAACCAAGCTCCACAAACAATTGGTTTATTTCCATGCGCTCGTGATGAAACTGAAGTTCTAACTTTAATTAATCAATTTCTTTCATATAATAAATGTCATAAAGATAACCTTCAAAGTGGCTGTGCTAACAATGTTACAGAAATAATTCCTCAGGAAACGATTAACCGCGAATTTCAAATATCCAAAGATACATATTTATTTAGAATAAATAAATTAACCAATAAATATGATTATTATATGCAGGGATCAAATAATCCCAATTATATAATTACTCCTCCAACCAGTTTTTATGTATGCAACAGCAATTATTTTTCTTACATAAATACAAGCTATGCTGATAAACAGCAAGGTAGTGTTTTCTACCCATTTAATATAGAGGAAAGTGTGATTTCAGGCAGCCATCGATTGATATTAGAGGATTATCTGCACGATGGCAGGTTGGGAACAACAAAAATAGCAGTGAATCAGCCGATAGATGAAAGCTCTGTTAGAGGATTAATGGATTTCTTATATACTATTCGAGTATTCAGCTTAGGAGGCTTTAACTCCAAGGCATCCATTAGTAATCGTGAAGTTACTGAAAGTAATACAGAATGGGTCGTTAAAGATACAGTTGCTTGGAAAGTTTTTAATGATACACCTCCATATCAAACTACTCGGTATACAGAGGAATATAAGATTGTTGTCAATAAAGATACGAGTGTGGTTTTAGCATCGATAGATTAATCAATGTCTAGCTACAGCGCATATTAAATTAAAAAGTAGAAAGGATTGCCAACGCGAATGGACACAATTAAGGAATGTTTTGAAATGATTCTACAAGGAAGAATGGACGATAGCCGGCGTGCAGCTAGGCTGGTTAGGAAGTTAGTATATTGTTCGGGGGTAAAAGGTAAATATGAAGATATTCAGAATTTGGTCAAAGATGCACCGGAAGTATATAACAAAATTTCTGAAGACTGGCGACGGGAGAACTTCGTTGTAGTAGTTTCGGTGGTATATTTTCTGCACGATAGAGAGGCTGAGCCGGACTTTCTTTTTCCCTGGTTTTTTCAGCTTCTGCAACATCCTAACGGAGTTATCCGCTACGCGACGGTACGTATGCTTTCTCACGAACTCGGTCCTTTAAGTGTTTATAATCGTATTCCTGGCTTCAAAACCGATGGATTAACTATATTTAAAACCGAAACAAGCTGATATTGTCTTATTATCTCTCTTCATCAATTTAAACAAATTGCTGGGAAATCTGTGGAAGCCGAAGTACAAGAAATATAAATATATTTCTTCTCTTCCGACTTGTCCTTTTAAATCAGTTCAAATGGTCATGGCAAGAATAGAAGAACTCTGCGGGGCGAAGTATATGGATAAACTTGCCAAGCAGTACCAGCAATCAAGTTGCGGAAACCCTTAAACTAAAGTCCATGCCCCTTAAGAAATTTTGCTTCGTGCAGTATACTTGACTAGAAAGTGAACTGGTTTTGGGTTTCATGAAAATACTAGAAGAAACCTTTACGTTAATACACATCAGAATATCCCATAAAAAAGTGTTATTTATGAGTTTGCGTCATTTTGTTACCCTGGCTCTTATTTTGTTAATTGCATTCAGCGCGTTTCAGATTTACAAGGCTGCTATCAGCGAAATTGATATTATAAATTTTATTGAGTCAGCTTTTTACACAATACTTCTTATTTACTCGGCTTTCTTCTGGATAAAGTCCTGGCCGAAAGCAAACAGGATGCTTAATAAAGCAAGCGAATATGAATCCGAGAGAAAAGATAAAAGTGATAAAGATTCAATATGAAAAACTTCTTCCTGCCTCATTCAGATAATAAAAAAAGGTCAATACTTCTTCAGCCGCACCTGCTTTTGAGCTACTGTTTTTTTGCCGCCGCGCTTTTACTTTCAAATTACTTTATCGTCCAGGGAGTGAGGGGAGTATTAGGATACGCAACTAATGTGGATATATCTGATCTGCTTAAATATACAAATCTAAAGCGGGAGGAATCCGGCCTCGGTAACTTGAAGCTGAATCCTGTACTTTCAAAAGCAGCGGAGCAGAAAGCAAATGACATGTTTGCCAATGATTACTGGGCACATGTTTCTCCTGGCGGAAAAGAGCCTTGGGATTTTATTAATGCGGTAGGATATGACTATTCGTACGCCGGAGAGAATCTAGCTGTTGATTTTTCTGAGTCAAAAAATATAGTGCAGGCCTGGTACGATTCACAGTCACACAGGGATAATCTGATTAACTCCAATTATATGGAGGTAGGTTTTGCGGTTGTAAATGGCGAGTTGCAAGGAAGAAAAACTACCTTAGTTGTTCAGATGTTTGGAAGACCAAGATTTACAGAAGGTCTTTCTACCGCATTGGCTCCTGAGTCAGAACCCGGTATAAGTACCCGGGGTGTTTCTATTGAAACCGCAGTAGAGATTCCTGCTGAGAAGGAATTAGAGTCACCTGCTGTTCCAGCAGAAGCTCTATCTTTGTTACCTGCTCCAATTTCTCCTGTAAGCGGTGAAGTTCTTAATGCAAGCAATGTTTTTGACTTCTCTAGATTTTTGGCGATCCTTTTAGGGCTGTTTTTGTCAGCGCTTTTCGCTATTGACGGGTATTACGTCAGAAAAATGGGTGTTTTGAGAGTCTCGGGGCATACTTTTTTGCACATAACAATTCTTGTCCTTGCGATTGCTGGCATCTGGTACACTAGTATTGGTCTGATATTGTAATATGAAACGTAAAAATAAAATATTTGAAATAATTCAATTTATTATACTAATACTAGGTTTGAGTTTCGCTGCAATCATTTTCCAAAATACCCAGCTTAGTATTAACCGCTTCTTAATTATCACAGTGGCAGCCATTTTGTATGTTGCATGGGGGTGCTGGCATCATTGGTATACCGAGAGGCTTGATAAGTGGATTTTGACAGAGTATTCACTTGTTGCCCTTCTTGTGATACTTTTATCTGCGTTGGGTCTTGAAATTATAAGGTTTTTCTAATACCCGTTTATGAAAATTGTCGTAGTGATACCGGCATATAACGAAGCAAAAAATATTGAAAATACTGTTAACAGCTTAAATTCTGTCTTTAAAAAAATAAAAGGCCACCAGCTTCATATTCTTATAACAGATGGTAATTCACCGGATGGGACTGCTGATGTTGTAAGGAGGATTATGCAAAAAGACACAGATGTACATCTTATAAATGAAAAGAAAAAGGCAGGACTTGGTGCTGCATATATTGGGGCAATGGATTATGCCTTTGATAGTATGAAAGCTGATGCAGTTGTTTCTTTTGATGCGGATTTATCGCATGATCCAGAAATTATTCCTGATTTTGTCAAGAATCTTGAAAATGGCGTGCAGTATATATGCGGAACTCGGTACCGAAAAGGCGGGGGAATTCCTGATGAATGGGGATTGCATCGCAAATTTCTAAGCTACTTCGGCAACCTGTTTGTCAGAGTTTTGTATTTCAAATCAGGACTGTCTGATTTTACTTCAGGGTATAAATGTTTTACTAGAGAGGTTTATAAAAAAATAAGAGATAAGGTGAAAATTCATTCGGGGTATACCTTTGCCATCTCTGGTAATTTGGAGCCGTTGCGGGCAGGATATAAGATAGTTGAAGTCCCTTATAAATTTAAAGAAAGAGTTTACGGTCAGTCAAAAATGCCTTCGGCATATATTATCGGTGCTTTTAAGTTTGTTGTCAGTGGAAGAATAGAAGATTTTCTTAAAATCCGTTTCGCAAGAGTTTTTGCGGCCGGCGGTGTTGGCGGTGTGTTTCAATTTCTATCTTACGGGCTTATTTTTCTTCCATTAATAGAAAACGCAAATATTATCAACCTTCCAAGCGTATCCATCTTGCCGGTGGTGGATAAGGTATTTTATCCAAGATTTTTAGTCTCACAGCTTTTATCTATAGAAATAGGGTTGACATTATCCTTTTTAGTGAATAATTTCTGGTCATTTGGTGATAAAAAATTAAAGGGTCTGCCTTTAGCAAGAGGATATGTTAAAAATCATGGAATTGTCGCAGGTGCTATAGTAATACAGCTTATTACTGCCCAGTTTCTTGCCTCACTCTTCGGAATAAATCTGGTATTAAAATATCTATATCAGACTATTGGCATATTATTGGGTCTTATCTGGAATTTTTATTTTTACAAAAAAATTATTTGGAAGATAAAAAAATGAACGAAATAGATCTATCAGTAGTTATTCCGACATACAACGAAGAAAAAAGAATCGAGCTTTCGTTGAGAAAGATAAGGGACTTTTTCTCTTCACAACAGTTAAAATACGAGGTTATTATTTCTGATGACGGCTCGACTGACTCCACAAGAAAAATAGCTCGAAAAAACCAGGATGGTTGGAGTGAGCTGGTCCTTCTCAAAAATTCCCATAAAGGCAAAGCGCCGGCAATTATTTCTGGAATTAACAATGCAAGGGGTGAATATGTTCTAGTTTCTGATATTGACCTGTCTGTCCCAATTGACGAAGCCTCTAAGATGATGGTATGGCTTAAAGAACAGGGATATGATGCAGCTATTGCATCTCGAGAGGGATCTGGTGCAAAAAGAATTAACGAGCCCTATATCAGGCACTTTATGGGAAGAATTTTCAACCTTATTGTCCAGATTCTGATACTTCCGGGAATAAATGACACTCAATGTGGTTTTAAGATGTTTAAATCAAAGGCTGCGAGGGAAATATTTAAAAAGACTAAACTGTACAGTCCCGATGACCCGGATATTAAGGGGGCGAGGCTTTCTGGGTTTGATGTGGAGCTTTTATATGTTGCCAGGAAGTTAGGATATAAGATCAAAGAAGTCCCGGTAACATGGACTTACGGCGACAACAGCAAGGTGCACAGTATGCGTGATTCTTATTACAATACGCGGGACGTAATTAAAGTCCGTCTAAATAGTTTAAAAGGAGTATATAAATGAAACTTACAATTATTGGCACAGGTTACGTTGGATTAGTCTCGGGTGCAGTTTTTGCTGATTGGGGGCATGATGTTGTGTGTCTTGATATTGATAAACAAAAAATTGAAAAGATTAAAGACGGCGAGATGCCGATTTATGAGGATGGATTAGAGGAATTAGTTACAAGAGTAATGAAAGAAGGAAGGTTTCGGCCGACTACTGATTATAAGATGGCAGTAGAACATGGGGAGGTCATTTTTATCTGTGTTGGTACTCCAAGTAATCAATCCGGTGCAGCTGATCTCAGCTATGTGTTTTCGGCTTCTGAATCTATCGGCAAGTATGCCCAACCAAATGCCTATAAAATAATAGTTACTAAAAGTACTGTACCTGTTGGAACTCACGATAAAGTAAGGGAATCAGTACTAAAAGGAGCAGGTAGTAAAAAGGTTGATTTTGATGTTGCATCAAATCCTGAGTTTTTGAGGGAGGGTACTTCTATTTTTGACATGAATAATACGGATAGGATAGTGATTGGCTCTTCTTCAAAAAAGGCTATGGATATACTCGAAGAGCTCTATAAGCACCTAAATACCGAAATTGTCAGGGCTGATCTGGCAAGTGCTGAGCTTATAAAGTATGCTGCGAATGCTTTTTTAGCCACAAAAATTTCTTTTATTAATGAAATCTCGCAAATATGTGAAAGGACTAAAGCCGATGTTAAAACCGTGGCGTATGGAATGGGGCTTGATAAAAGGATTGGACTACAGTTTTTGAGGGCTGGTATTGGTTATGGTGGTTCGTGTTTTCCTAAGGATGTAGAAGCGCTCTATAGAACTAGCAGTGAGAAAATGTATGACTTTAGACTGCTAAGGGGAGTTATGGATGCTAATGAAAGGCAAAGAGAATATTTTCTTGATAAGGTTTGGAGTAGGTATGGCTCTAATTTGAGTACTATGGTTTTAGGAGTTTTAGGGGCTGCTTTTAAAAACGACACTGATGATGTGAGAAAGTCAGTTGCTATTGATATTACAAGAAGATTACGGGGGAGTGGGGCAAAGATTAAGCTTTATGATCCTGCAGCCATAGAGAATGCTAGAAAAGATCTGGGAAATTACAATATTGAGTATCTAAAAAATGGCGAAGAAGCATTTGATAATATCGATGCACTGTTTCTTCTTACAGAATGGACTGAATTTTCATCTTATGATTACAAAAAACTGGTAAAGAAAATGAAATCCAAGGTTATATTTGATGGCCGTAACTTGCTTGATCCTGGGAATATGCGAAAGTTAGGCGTTGAGTATTATGGGGTAGGAAGAAACGGGAGTTAAGGAGAACAAGCGTGTTTTAACAATGATGCTTAACCGAACTATTCTTTAGGAAGTTTTGCCTTTGATAGTCCCTTGGAGAATATTGCTGTAAATATGCTTCCCCAACCGATAATAAAAAATCCGATTGGCAGAAGTTTTTGGAAGGTGCGAAGGACAAGAAGTTTGGAGGGGGTGTTCTCCTGCCCAAGGTTAAGGGAGGATAAAGTCTGGTCTTGCAGTGGCTCGATAATGTGTTTGTTGTATTCGAATCCTAGAAGAAGAGCTAAAAATCCCAGTAAAAGGAGAACCGCAAATCTTGAAGGCCTTAAAAGAAGAAGAAGAAATGATAAAACCATCCCCATGAAAAACCCGATTGCGTATTGATTATGTAAAAAAGTCAGAAAAATAGTGTTTGTAATTGAACCTGAAAGTCCCATTGAAAAATTATAGCAGAGTGGAGTCCTGAGTTTCGCAAATAGGCGACCCGTTTTAGCTGGTTTCTTTTTCCAGATCCTGTATTCCCTCCTGGTATGGAATATTCAATCTCTCGTAAATCCCCTTGTTAATTTCTCCTAACTCCGGTCTAAATCTGAACTCTTCCTTCGTTATCGAATCCCTAAATACGTTCTCCTGTACGCTATCTAAATGCTCCAGTATTCTGGCAGTGGTTAGTTTCATATCTTTAACTTTTAATTCAGCCATCCTTGAAACAACCAATGATACGAAAACAAGAAAAATATGTGCTCGTATCCGCTCCCTTTTCCTATGGTGTATCGGTCTAATGCCAAGATCCTGTTTTGTTACCTTGAAGGCCTTCTCAACCTGCCATAAATCGTGATATCTGGTCACTACATCCATACCAGGCAAATCCTTTATGTTAGTCCTGTAACCTTTGATTCCATCCCACCTCTGATCGTTTCTAACTTTCTCTCTGTTGAGAACTAAATTTGACTGTCCAATTAAGTCAAAGTACTTTGGAGCTCTAATTACCGACTTTGTTATACGGTTCTTTCTAGAGATTTTCTTTCTTGTCCGCTCTATCACATTTTCTCTGTCTACCCTATCTTTTCTCGCTCTGTCTTCAGAGTAATGTGATATCAGCCTATGACTTTTGGCACCTATTACCATTTCACATGTGTCTTGATCATTGTAGTTCTTCGGATCAAGCACATATTCTTTTACGTGATCTGACCTGCTTTTTAGTTTATCCGCGAGTATGAATTCGTAACCGAACTCCTCAATTAAAGTTATGTTTTTCTCTGTAGACATACCAGCATCGGCAACAAACACCACCCGATTCACTCCTGATCGTCTTCTGACTCTTGTTAATGCACTAACTATCGTATGTCCGTCCCACTTATCACCTGGAAATACTTCGTAGCCTAAAGGCAGCCCCTCTCTTGTTACCATTAATCCAACAACGATTTGAGGTTGATTATGTTTGCCCACCTTGCTGTAACCAAGGCTTCTA
>MEVH01000011.1 GCA_001772665.1 candidate division WWE3 bacterium RIFCSPLOWO2_01_FULL_39_13 | reverse complement strand
GGGAATTAAACGAGAAAAATTAGTCCTTAAATCTGACAGAGAACTTTGATTTCAGCTTTGATTTTAACTCTTTTTTGGTTTCATTAATTTTGTTTCTTGTGAGCACTTTTTTATCGTCTTCGAAAACGAGCGTCAACGTTATCGATTCTCCTGAAACCTGATCATTAAAAACTGAGGATGTGAAGATGTCCTTAACATACGGAAAGTTTTCGTAGATGATGCTTGAGATGCTCTCCACCTGTTCTTTTACATTTAGCACTATCGTAATATCTTCTTTTATTATCTGAGGTATATTGGTTCTGGGGCTGATGTATGGCAGTTCCAGGATGTTCTGGACAGACAAGATCTCGGCCAGATTGTCAGTGTGTATTTCAAATCCGTTTTTGTGAAGTACTGCAATTATCTTTTTATTTAGAGAATACTCTATCCAATTCTTTTTTATAGAAGCAGTAATGCCTTTTCTTTTTATTCCAAGCTGTTTAAAGACACTTTCAAGATCAGGCTTTATTCTTGAAAGCATATCCCAGTTTCTATAGACAGTCTCAACTCTTTTCTCTTCTTCATACCTGCCTTTAGAGGTGGTATAAATTTTTCCGGCTTCAAAAACTGCGGTCTTGTCATTGCCGTATTTGATGTTTTGCTCAACAGCCTGTTTAAGTGTTTCCTTTATGGCAATTCTCAATGAGTCCATGTCTTCATTCATGGGATTTTCGAGTTTTATATGCAGATTGTCCTTTGTATATTTTACCAGTGGATTAGTAATATGTTCATTTAATCCAAGTTTTACAAGAATATCTCTTAACTTTTCTTCCAGCTGGATTGATGCAGATGTTGAATAGTCAGGAGGTGCCGAACTTAAAGGATCAAGCGGAATATTCTGGTAGCCCCGCAGTCTTAAGACGTCTTCAACAAGATCGGCCTCAATTTTGACGTCAGTTCTAAAAGCCGGGACTCTAACTGTAAATATATTTTTATTTACGCCCAGAGCCTCCTTTTGTTCCAGCACCTCGAAGTTCAATCTTTTAAAGAGGTTTACCACAAGTTCTGGTTCCAGCTGGATACCAGAAAGCCTTGGTATCTCATTTACATCGAAGTCGATCATAATAGGATCCTGTTTGTTCTCGTAGAAATCTTCTATTTTTGTAATTTTCCCGCTGCATAAATCCTGGATTAGAAATAAAGCTCTTTTGACGGCAGTTTCTACCATTTCGGGATTCAGGAACTTTTCGTGTCGTGTTGATGCTTCGGTCCTTAATAAGTGCCATTTGGAGGTTCTGCGGATAGAGGCATGATTATAAACTGCCACTTCTAATATAATTCTAGATGTCTTTCCGTTAATATCAGAATTTGCTCCTCCGATTATGCCTGCAATTGCAACTGGTTTAGAAGAGTCCGCAACAACCAGATCTTTTGGAGTCAATTCAAGCTTTGTCCCCTGCCAGGTGGTGAACTGTTCTTTTGAATTTGCCTGTCTTAAAGTCAAAACGGCCTGTCCCTTCTTCTTCTCAAGTTTTCTATAGTCAAATGCATGCAGGGGCATTCCGTATTCAAGCATTACATAATTTGTTATATCGACAAGATTATTTATTGCAGGAATTCCATAAGATTCCAGTGACTCTATCATCCAATCCGGCGACTTCTTTATTTTTATATCTGTTATTTCTACTGTGCAAAACCTTTTTACAACGTCTTTGGATATTACGTTCAGGTTTATTTCAGGCTTTCCCCATGCTGTTTCGATTTCTCCAATCTGCTTTGGATAAATTACAGGCTTATTGATATATGCTGCATATTCCCTTGCTGTGCCAATAATTGAAAGCATGTCAGGGCGGTTCTGCCTGACTTCAAGGTCAACAACATCCTGGCTGTTTATGCTTGTTATTGGTCCGTCCTGCATGAATTCGAGCTGTGTCATTATACCGCCGAACTCTTCGGGTGTATGTTCAAGTTTTATGTAATTTTTCAGCCAATTAATTGGTATTTTCATATTTTATACATACACAATGCTTCCATTAAACAAAAGCCGAATATCTCTGATATCGTATTTAGTCATTGCAATCCGGTCGAGCCCCCATCCGAATGCGAATCCTGAATATATTTTCGAGTCAATACCAGCTTTTTCAAGCGTGTTTGGATGAATCATCCCGCCACCGGCAATTTCAATCCATCCTCTGAATTTGCATATTTCGCAACCTTTTCCATTACAGAAAGTACATTTTATATCAGGGCTCATTCCCGGTTCTACTTCAGGGTAATATTTAGCTCTGAATCTTATTACTGTGTCTGGTCCAAGTATGTACTTTAACGATTTGTCAAAAATCCACTTCAAGTTAGCCATTGTAATGTCTTTGTCGACACAGACTCCTTGATAATGATGAAATATTGAAGCATTGCTTTTATTTGTTGTTTCGTTTCTAAATACTTTACCAGCGCTTACAAAGCGGATTGGAGGATTCTGTTTTTCAAGTTCTCGAGCTTCTATGCTTGAAGCCTGTGTTCTTAAAAGGATATCCGGCTCCCTGAGGTAGAATGTATCCTGCAATTCCCGGGCGGGATGATCGGCGGGGACTCCCATCATTTCGAAGTTATAGTAATCGGTTTCTATTTCAGGACCGTCATAAACAGAAAATCCATAATAATGAAAAAACTGGTTCAGGTTCCTTGTAACTGCAGTTATGGGATGGAGGTTCCCAGTCTCAGAAGCTTTTACAGGCAGGTACATATTTTGATCATCTTTAGATTCATCAATACTGGAGGTTTTTATACTTTTAATATCAGTTTCTATGAAGTCTTTTATTTCGTTAACTGATTTTAAAGGCGAAAGTTTCTCATCTTTGCCAAGCAGTGAGATCTTATTAAAAAGTTTGTTTACCTGCCCTTTTTTCCCGAGATATTTTATGAAAAGCTCATTGTATCCAAGGGTCGATTTATTATCCTCGTAACTTTGCTTTACAAGGCTTATTTCTTTCTGAAGGTCAGTTGTGCTCATTAAGGCTTTACTTTTTCGACTATTTTTTTGAATACTTCAGGATATTGTATTGCAATTTCTGAAAGTATTTTTCTGTCGAGTTTTATTTCGCTTTTTGAGAGCGCATGAATGAATAATGAGTATTTTGTGCCAATTTGCCTTAGTGCAGCATTGAGTCTCATTATCCAGAGTTTTTTCATGTCTCTTTTTCGAAGTTTTCTGCCTCTGAATTGGTGTTCCCCTGCTCTTATAAATGCTTCATGTGCTCTTTTAAACAGCTTGCTTCTTGTTCCAGAGTATCCTTTTGTTGCTCTTAATATTTTTTTGTGCCGGTGTGTTCTAACGGTGCCTGTTTTTGATCTCGGCATATTTTTATGAAATTACCATTCTTTTAACTTTTTTGGCGAATGCTGCCGTAACGTTCACTGTGCGTTTTTTCCTATGTCTTGCGCTCGAATCGTCCTTTCTTGCAAGATGAGAAGTGTGGGCAAATTTTCTTTTAACCTTGCCAGTCTTGGTTACCAAAAATCTTTTTGTTGCGACTTTTCTTGTTTTATTCTTGTTTCCCATATTATTCTTTTCTTGGTACGAATGTAACGCTTAACGTGCTTCCAATCTTTTTTGCAGGTCTGTCTATTTTGGCGACGCCAGAAAGCTCAGACTCTATGATTTTAAGCTTAATCTCGCCCTGCTGAGGATATTTGTTTTCTCTCCCCTTGAATTTCACGGTATATTTTACCATGTTCCCTTGAGCCAGGAACTCTTTTCCTCTAGCAATTCTCATGTTCAGGTCTCCTTCTGCGGTAGTCGGAGAAAGCTGAAATTCCTTTAACTCAGATTTTTTGGACTTAGTTTTTTTCTGCCTTGTTTTTAACTCGTAGGCATACTTATTGAAGTCCATTATTTTGCACACAGGCGGAGTTGATCCTTTTGAAACTTCAACCAGATCCATGTCTGCTTCCCGAGCGGTGTTTAAGGCTTCCTGTATGGGTTTTATTCCCAGATTTTCACCACTTTGGCCGATGAGCCTTACCTCTTTGGCGTATATTTTTTCATTGAGCCTATTTGTTTGTATCTCTCTCTGTCCAGCTGTTTTAACAAAGCACTTGAGGTGTTTTGCCAAAGCACGCCAGCTAAACTATAATTTCAGACTTTTCGATATTATATTGTCTTTAAGCCTTTTAGTAAAGGCGTCTAGGGATATTAGATTTTCCTGCTTTCCATCTCTGCTTCGAATAGAGACTGTTTTGCTTTCTGCCTCTTTTGATCCGATTATAAGCATGTATGGAGTTTTCTGCTCTTGGGCTTTTCTTATTTTATTCCCAATTGTCTCGTCCTTGTCATCCAGCTCTACCCTTATTCCTTCATCAAAAAGCTTTTGATAAATACCTTTGGCATAATCTATAACTTGATCCGAGACATTAAGAACAACAACCTGAACCGGAGACAGCCAGACTGGGAATGCCCCGGCAAAATGCTCGATTAAGATTCCAATAAACCTTTCTAAGGATCCATAAATAACTCTATGTATAACTACCGGGATTTTTTCTGAACCATCTTTATCTATATACTTAAGTTTAAATCTGCGCGGAATCTGAAAATCAAGTTGCACAGTACCCATTTGCCACTCTCTGCCTAATGAATCTTTCATCAGGATATCAATCTTAGGTCCGTAGAATGCTCCATCACCTTCTAAAATGGAGTATTCCCTGCTGCCTTCATTTAGAATCGTTTTTAGTTCATCTTCTGCCTTATCCCACGTTTCTGGATCTCCCATATATTTATCAGGACGTGTGCCTAATCTATATTTAAAATCGAGATTAAATATTCCATAGAATAACTCAGCTATGTCGAGGATATTTTTATATTCCTGCTTAATTTGTTCCTCGGTTACAAAGTTATGGGAATCATCTTGTCTGAAAGACCTGACTCTAAGTAGTCCATTTAGTGTTCCTGATTTTTCATACCTGTGCAATGTGTCTGTATCCGATAATCTTAGCGGAAGCTCCTTATAGCTTCTTAACTTCGAATCGAAGACTACCATGGCATTGGGGCAATTCATCGGTTTGATACCATAAATTTCACCTTCACCCATATCAGCTAAAAACATTTCATCTTTGTAATGATCCCAGTGACCTGAAAGCTCCCATAAATCTTTTTTATTTACGAGTGGAGAAGATATCTCTTGATATCCTCTTTTTCTGTGCTCAATCCGCCAGAATTCTATGAGCTCGTTTAAGATTATTACACCCTTGTGTAACCAATAAGCCGAACCTGGAGCAGTATTATGAAACATAAATAATTCTAATTCTTTTCCAAGTTTTCTATGGTCACGTTTTTTAGCTTCTTTAAGATTTTTTAAATATTCATCAAGTTCCTTTTGTGAATTAAATGCAGTGCCGTAAATGCGGGTCAACATTTTGTTTTTTTCGTCTCCGTGCCAATAGGCACCAGCGATCGATAGAAGCTTGAATGCTTTTATCTTGCCTGTTGAATCAACATGCGGGCCTGCGCATAAATCTACGAAGGATTCTTTTTCACCGGGTTTTCCTGTCCAGTATACTGTTGCCTCCTCGCCTTCTTTTTCTATACCATCAAGCCATTCCTGTTTATATGGATTTCCTTCAAACAGTTTTCTAGCTTCAGCAATGGAAATTTTTGCAGATGTGATAGGATAATCACCTTCTATAATCTTTTTCATTTCTTTTTCTATCTTTGCAAAATCCTCTTCAGAAACCATGCCTTCAAGAAGCTCGAAGTCAAAATAAAATCCATCGTCGATTGCCGGCCCCATCGCCATGTGAAATTTATATCCGAGATTGAGCATCGCATGCATTAAAACATGCTCTGCGCTGTGGCGGATTTTCAAAAGTTCGTTTTGATTATTGTCGTCGTTCATAATAATTACCTTTCAATGATACTAAATAATAACTAAATTGGAAAATTAGTTGTAAAGAAACATTTATATCCCCTAAGGGGTTGTGGTGGAGAGTTTGAGCGAGGGTTTCTGATCGATGAGAACGGCTTTTGTCATTAGCAATATTCTATCACAAATACTGACTTTTACCCTTTTTTTCAAGCTTTTTTAGAAATTCTTTTAGCTTTGGGTTGTCGTCTTTGTGAAATACTGCTATTACATCTCGAGTATTCACCACTATCATATCTTTTAGTTGAATTGTAGCAACAAGCTTTTTGGGCTCATAATTATATACAAGACAATTCTCGGAGTTTGAGTCTATGACTTCGCCATGTGTTACTACATCAGAGTCAGAATGCTGAAGGGCTTCTTTCAATGAAATCCATTCGCCGACATCGTACCATCCCATGCCTGAATTTATAGTATATGCTTCACTGGGATTAAGATTTTCTGCAAAAGCATAGTCAAAGCTTATTTTATTGGCTTTTCCAAATTCTGCCAGTGATTTTGCACTGAAATCGGAATCATAAATCTTTTTGATAATTCCATAAGTTGTTCTTGCGAACTTTTTATATTTATCGAGGATCAAATCAGGAGTGCTTATAAAATAGCCTGTGTTCCAAGAATAATCTCCTGCTCTTATATACTGGCGTGCCACTTCAAGTGCCGGCTTTTCAACGAATCTAATAAATTCACATAAGACATTTTTATCTGATCCATTTAAATTTTTAATCTTTTTGCCGAATTTTATATGCCCTCTGTGTGGAGATGGAAAAGTCGGCTTTACCCCTATGATTATTGTTTTGTTTTCACTTTTGACTATTTTTTCAGCTTCTTTGAGGGATTCGATGAATATTTTAGGATGCTTGATGTAGTGATCAGCCCACTGTGTTGATACAACTTCATTTGGAAAATGTTTTTTAACGTATGCAACGGCAAGTGCTACCGCAGGGCCAGTATCACGCATTTCGGGCTCATAAATAAAATGGCTTTGGGGAAGTTCTTTAAGGATTTCCTCGACCTCCTTTTTATACTGAATGCCTGTGCTTACAAAAATATCCTCGGGCTTAAACCCAAGGCGAAGATAATCATATTTGAGTTTAATAAGTGGTTTTGATCCAACTATATTTTGAAACTGCTTTGGAGAATTCTTACGGCTTGCCGGCCAGAATCTTTTTCCGGTACCGCCTGCAAAGATAATATTTTTCATATCTGCATACTACAATCTCGAGCTAAATGGAGCAATAAGCGTCTTAAATCAATTAAAAATCCTCCTGAAACAGGTTTCATTAAATCAAGTAAAATCCTTCTGAACCTCTGTT
>MEVH01000010.1 GCA_001772665.1 candidate division WWE3 bacterium RIFCSPLOWO2_01_FULL_39_13 | reverse complement strand
ATAAAGATAACAAATTCTTATTGGGTATTAACTGATTAATTGGAGAATCAACAAAAATCAATAAAACATTTCAAGACTGTCACTTCGCAGAATTTAAAGCTTTTTGCGCTGCATCCTGCTGGGCTCGTCTTTTGCTTGAGCCTGTCCCTTTCGCGATTAGCTTATTGCCAAGATAGGCTCCTACTGTAAATGTCTTATCGTGATCCGGCCCTTCATCTTTTAATACTTTATAAGAAGGAGTCACCCCAAACTGCTCCTGCGTTTTTTCCTGGTAGAGACTTTTTGCGTCCTTAAGATCACCGTTTTGAATAATGCTGTCGGTTTTGTAAAGGAGCTCTTTTATAAGAAATGCCCTAGATGTATCTAATCCGAAATCTAAATATATTGCGCCTAAAAGCGCCTCAAAAGTATTTGCCAGGATATGCACGCTTTCCTGGGCAACCTCTTTTTCACCTTTTGATATAAGAAGGTGCTGCCCAAGATCAAGACGTGAAGCCTCGCTTCCTAAAGATTCTGTATTTACGAGCTTTGAACGCAGGTTGGTAAGTTCTCCTTCTGGATAGTCGTCATACTGGTCAAAAATATACTCCGAGGTTAGAAACTGCAGTATTGCATCCCCTAAAAATTCGAGCCGTTCATTTGAAACGCCTTTATATCCAGGATTTTCATTAAGATACGATCTGTGGGTGAGAGCTCTTAAAAGAAGCGTCTGATTTTTGAATTTTAAATTAAGGGATTTTTCGAGAGTTTCAAGATTTGGCTGATTCATTTTCCTTAGTAACTCCAGCAAGTATACCATTTATGAATTTTGGAGAATCCTGCTCGCAGAACTCTTTTGCCAGTTCTACCGCCTCATCAATAATTACTTTTTGAGGTGTTTGGGCACGATTGAGTTCTGACACCGCCATCAAAAGTACTGCCAGATCCATTTTATACATTTTATCGATGCTCCAGTCTCTGCTGTTTCTGTTTATCTGAGCTTTTAGATTCTCCATTGAAGCAAAAACCGAACCGGTAATAGACTCGAATAAATACTGATCATAATTTTCGATTTCGAGAGTTTCCTTAAGAGTTGATATCAAATCTTCTTCTGAACTGGAATATAAATTCGAAGAATCTTTTGGACAGATTTTGGAGTATATCCGCCCCGCTGCGAGTCTTCTTGCCTGATGTCTCGGGTCACGTGCAGTTTTCATTAAGAATATGTTTTGCAGCTTGGACAGATAGTATGAGGCTTCTTTTCAGCACTGCATTTATGACACTTTGCTGTTGTTATTTTCTTAATCTGCGAATGAGATCTGTGCTGGTTTCTTCTGCTTTTTGATTTTTTTCTTTTTGGAACTGACATATTATCTCTATAATCTTATTATTTAAAGCTTATAAAATCAACTGCCGTTGCCCCGTACTTTCTTGAATCTGCAATTTTTAGGGCTGGATTAAGGTTTTCGATGTTTATAGATTTGATACTGCTATGAAAAAAAACAATTAATCCATCTTTGTTTAGTATTTCGTTTATTATTTTAAACAAATGATTTATGTGAGAATCATAAGGCGGATCCAGAAATGTGATGTCGTAATATCCCGGCTCCCCTGACACAAATTTTAAAGCATCTTCTTTTACTACAATTGCTGTTTCACTTTCTTCAAGTGCTATATCCATCTTTTGAGCATTTTCTTTTATCGATTGTATTGAATAGTAATTATCATCTACAAAGGTGCACTTCTCTGCCCCTCGGCTTAGTGCCTCGAAACCGAGATTTCCAGAACCGGCATATAAATCCAGGCATACTGAATCTTGGATATATTCGGATATAGTAGAAAATACTGCAAGCTTGATGCGCTCCCTTAAAGGAGAAATCTCATCAGGAGCCTTAAGCTTCTTATTCTTCCATTTTCCTGAAGTTATCCTTAAGTAGTTTTCAGTCATTATTGATGATCATTATTTTATCAAGTTTTTCTTTAATTGCATGATGTTTTTCAAAATTGCCAAAAATTGATACTGCACAGCCTTTTGTAAGCTTTATTAAGTTAGTATCGGTTATATCAGCAACACGAAGGCTCATAAAACCGTGCTGCTGTGTGCCGTAGATGTTTCCTGGTCCTCTAATTTTAAGATCAATTTCTGCAAGTCTACTTCCATTATGAATTTTTTCAAGATATTTCAAGCGCGATAAGTTCGCGTCATTTGAGGACGTAAACAAAATGCAGTACCCCTGGTCTTTTCCCCTGCCTACCCTTCCCCTCAGCTGATGCAAAGAAGCAAGACCGAATCTTTCAGAAGTTTCTATGACAATAATATTAGCGTTTGGAATATCCACCCCGACTTCAATAACTGGAGTTGTTACAAGAATGTCAATTTTTTGCTTTACAAACTTGTCAATGACTTCTTCCTTTTCGATAGAAGAAAGTCTCCCGTGGAGCAGCCCAAGCTTCTGTTTACTGAAGTGTTTTTTCACTTTTTCATATTCGTCTTTTGCTGCCTTTACGTTTTTTAAATCCTCATACTGCGACTGATCTATAAACGGGCATACAATTATCGCTTGAGTTTTAAGCTTTTCTACCTGTCCTTTTATCCATTTATATGCAGAGGTCCTCCTGTTTTCTTCGACGAGCCAAGTCTTAACAGGAATTCTGCCGGGAGGCATTTCATCTATCACTGATAAATCCAAATCACCATAAAGTACAAGAGCTATGCTCCTTGGAATTGGAGTTGCCGTCATCGTGAGCAGATTTGGTGCAAACTGGCTTGTGTAATAGTCAGTTACTATTGAGCGCTGCAAAACTCCAAACTTGTGCTGTTCGTCAATAACGATAAGTCCTATATTAGTAAAATTCTTGAGCCGGTGGAGAATAGCATGCGTTCCGATTATTATTGTCTTTGCATCTGAAATTTTCTCAGAGCTTGTTTTTCCCGTAGCTAATACAAAGTTTATATTATATGGTTTAAGAAATTTCTGAAGAGTTTCAAGATGCTGGTTTGCCAGAATCTGTGTTGGAGCAAGTATAATGCAGTTGTGTCCAGCATTAATTGCGCAAAGCATGGCAGCTGCTGCAACTACTGTTTTTCCGCTGCCGACGTCGCCCTGAATCAGCCTGTTCATGGGAATTTCTGCTTTTAAGTCCTGTACTATTTCCCCAAGCACCCGGGTTTGTGCGTTTGTGAGCTTGTATGGGAGTGATTTTATGAACGCGGTTATGAGATTAGTGTCCACTTCAATAACATAGCCGTTGACATGCTCATGCCATTTGGATTTAAGTGACATTCCTGTTAAATGAATCAGCAGAAGCTCTTCGAAAGCAAGTGTGTGTCTAGCGGGCTCAATCTTATTAAAGCTTTCGGGGAAATGGATATTCCGCATGGCTTCTGCCCTATTGAGAAGACCGTATCCGCGCTTAATCTCGTTATCGAATAGTTCTTTAATGTCTGCATATTTTAGAGCCAGTTTGATTTTTGCTCTGAGCCATCTTGCAGATATGCCTTCGGTCGTATTGTAGACAGGAATGATTCCGCGTGTGTGTGTTGATTCACCGTTGTATAAAATCTCCCAGTTCGGACTTACAAACTGAGGTCTGGTGGATTTTTGATCAAGCTGACCATTAAGGCTTATTACTGTGCCTGGCTTTAGGGACTTTTTGAGATATGTCTGATTGAACCATATTACATCCATTTGCCCTGTCTCGTCCTCTACGCGTGCTTTAGTCAGTCTTTTTCCTCCGCGGGTAAAGATATTATTAATATCAGAAACTTTTACTGTAACGGTAGCCTGTGTGTTTGCAGTAAGGTCGGATATCCTGCATACGTTTGTATTATCGTCATACCTGAATGGGACATAATAAAGCAGATCTTCTACTGTTTTTATATCTATTTTTTCAAGAAGCTTTGTATAAGCGCGTCCGATACCCGGGATTGTGCTTACAGACTCTGAAAGATGCATAAGCGAATTATACATGTTGTATGTCTAGGTTAAGAGACCCATTGGTTCTTAACTGAACAAAAACGGCAGTATTGAGTATCCGACTAGCGCAAGTGATGCTATGGCAATTAGTGCCAGCTGTATTATCTTTTTTGTTTTCTTTTTCATCTTGTAACGCTGTAACTTTCTACTTCTTCTTTTAGGCTTTTGGCTGTTTTGTCATTTTCGAAGTGATCTCTTACAGGCTGCAGGTATGTGTTTAGATACTCCGCGAGTGCATTTTTGAGATCAAGTGGATACAATTTTCCATCTGCATAATCCTTTTCTAAATCCTGGTATGTTTTATATTCAACGTCTCCGCCGAATTTTTCTAGGCGTTTAATAAGCATATTGAGAGATTTTTCAAAGACAATATATTTGCAGTATTCAAGAATCGGGTTCTCCTTTATAACTTTTTCTGGACACCAGGCGTTTGCTATTTTTCTTTTTACATCTTCTACTGTATCGGTCATGAAAATACTGCTTTCAGGCTTGGATTTGCTCATTTTCATTCTTATCGCTCTATCGACGGTCGATTCATTTGGATTGTCAGCATCAGGAGGCAAAAGCCCAAGAAGCATGTGGTGGCTGACTACGACTGGCTTCCATAGTTCTAATTCCTCGCCTACTTCGCGGGCCAGCATATTTACTTTTCGCTGATCCATCCCAAGCTGGGTAACCTGCGCTTTTAACATAAAAATATCGGTGGTTTGGATAAGAGGATATAAAACTTGCGATGCTGTCAGTGTATCGGACTCTTTTCTCCCCATGATCTCTACTGTTCTTAGAATTCTCGGAAGGTTGTTTTTAATTGCTATTTTCATTAGTAGTTCCCAGTAACCAGGAGTTTTTACAAGGTCGCTTGCCCATACGAATTCAACATTTTCTAAATTCATTCCACTTGTCTTCCAGATTTCTATGAAATATTCTCCAGCCCGGTGTATTTTCTCAAGGTCTCCTCCATATTTATGGTTGGCCCATGCAGTCCAGTCAGAAGCAAGCATGATAAATTTGAATCCGGCCTTTGCCATCTTATTGACATTTATGGCTCTTAGAAGTCCTTGTGCTATGTGAATGCGTCCGCTTGGCTCGAAACCGTCATACGCAGTAAGAGGTTTGTTAGAAGAAAGGAGAGTCTTTAGTTCCTCTTCTGTAGTTATTTCCTCACCGACTTGCTTTATGAGGTTCAGTTTTTCTTGTACAGTCAGCGAAGATTCCTTTGCCATTACTAAGAATTATACACCTATGAATGACTTGATGCTTACATGAAGAATCAGTACGATTGAAAGTTGTAAAATTTTAAAATAGAAGAATGAATAGCTAGGAATTGTTCTTCAAAGAAAACCTCACCTTCTCTTTAATTGCTAGTGCACCCTTTCTAAATTCGTTTAGTTTTGGCAACCTTGTATCAACTTCAGAAATTCGTTCTGGGATAAAAAATTCGCAGTAGAATGGTTCATCGATTTTTTTTCCATAAGACATTTTGACGTCTAAAATCAACTGTGGATGCAAATACTCGAAGAAAAGTACTGAAGAGGCTTGTTTTAGGAATTCTGCATCGAGAAATTTTTGAGATTTAAAGCATTTTAATGCATTGTATTTCTTAGACATAGAAATTTCATCACCAAAATAAAAAATTTTAGGTGTGAAGTTTCTGCTATACGGGGATCTAAAGTATATCAGGGTTTTTGCAGACCTGGCCGCAATTAGAGTCTCCTTGCTAGTTATTTCGTGATCAATATGAAGATCTTCAAAGTAATGGGTGTAAACTACATCGGGTTTTTCTTCCTTGATAGTTTTTTCTAGTTTATCTCTTATCTTGCTTCTGTCGCTTTCAAACAAGGTATCGGCAAAATCAGAAAATGTGTATTTATCAACACCAAGGATTTCCCCTGCCCTTAGTGCTTCAGCTTCCCGTTCCTGCTTGTATTCAATTTCGTTGGCTTTCTTGCCACCTTTTGAGAGGCAATGTATATGGACATGATATCCCAACCTTTTTAAATTGCAGATCTTCATACCCATAGAGACGTCTGCATCGTCCGGGTGTGCAACTACAATTAATACTTTTAGCGCGTCACTTTGCATATTTATAGAAAAATCAAGTTATATTGTTCTTTCAAACCTTTGCTCTCAAGCAATTTATAGAATAAAACGCTAAACTTTTCGGTGTCCACGACATATCTAATCCATTCTCCTTCAACCCATCTAGTCCTTGCAAATCTTGAAAAAAGCTTATCTACTGGTATATTGTATATGGATGTTGATCCTCTTACAAGATTACATCCTTTTTGGATAAGAGAATCAATTGCAATTCCAGAAAGTAGTATTCCCCAAATACCATTGCGGTATTCGATGTCGACTACTGCAAACAATCCAAAACCTCTTCCAGTACGATTTCTGTTTCCAAATTTATCTATGATAATTTCTTCTCTGGCGAGACTTGCTCCTATTATATTATTCCCATCAAATAATAAGAAAGCTCCACCTTTCCACAAGTTTGTATTATCAATTATTCTTCCATCGTCTAGGTTTTTTTGTTCTCTTAAAAACTTGACTGGTGACACCCTTGGGAATGAATCCATGAGATTACGGTTTAATAAATCCGTTACGACTTCGATATAGGGTAATGCTTCATAGAATACTGATCTTATACTTTCCCCATGATAAAAATGGACAATATAACTCCCTGTTGATATTATACTATGGGTAGCAATATTTATTGAAAACATCGGAATACAATTAACGCGGAAGTATACCAGTTGGTATTTAAGTTGATATCAGCTTAGATATCAACTGCTACATTTCTCATGTGGGTTCATTATTGTACGTAGAAGGCCTTGTGCTATGTGAATCCGTCCGCTTGGCTCGAAGCCGTCATATGCAGTAAGAGGTTTGTTGGAAGAAAGGAGAGTTTTCAATTCCTCTTCTGTAGTTATTTCCTCACCGACTTGCTTTATGAGATTGAGTTTTTCTTGAATGTTTATAGATGATTTATCTCTCATTATCCTGTCAATTATACACTACTGGCATTCCAAGACTTTGGTTTTTGTATACGTTACTATAGGCGGTTTTCCTTTTGTCTTTTCAATATCTTTTACGGCTGTAAACTGCGGATATGGATTGTTGTTCTGCGTAATCCATGAGAAATGGTCGTAGGGCGGATCATATTTAATAGTGAAGGGAGTCACCGCCACAACTTTATCATCTTTCAGCCATACGTTTTCAAATGCGTATTTTATGTTGTCTGCGGTTTGATACTGATTCAGCTTGTATTGGACCGGCTCTTTATTGCTGTCTGCTTCACTTTCTTTATGCGCCCATCCGGTTTCGGTTATAAAAACGGGAAGTTTTGATGTGTCTGCTTTAAAACGGTTCTTGAGGATGGATAATTCCCATTCGTAGGCTCTGATACTGTCTCTGCCGTAAGCTTTCGAAGAGCCAGAAAAATTAGGCTGAGGATATGGATGCGACGCCCACCCGTCAAGTCTATCAAAAATTCCAGGCACCTGGTCATTCATTTTGATGAGAAATGTTTCTTCATCCATGTAGTCTCCTCCTATTCTTGCAGATGAATTGAATGCGCCATTCATCATGAAAAAGTCGTTATTTAAGGCCTTGAAGGTGTCTATTGTTGACTGAAGAATTTCTGCATATTCTGCCGGGTTAATATTCCCTTTCCAAAATTTGGAATCATTTGGTTCGTTGTAAACACTGATGTAGCGATGTCTTATCGGCCATTTAAGAATGTTTAGAAACTCTGCAGATTTTCTTATCTGCTCTTTCTGCTTGTCTTCTTCAAGATCAAGATCCCAAAGCTGGATGATTGGAATTAAGTGCTGCTCAGAAAGTCTTGAAAACAATCCTCCCCAACGGGTTTCGTTGTAGTCTTTGACATTATAAGGAATAAGGACATACCCCCAATCCCCGCCATTCGAGTTAACAAGTTCTGCTGCTATTGTGGAATATTCAGCAACTTCGGCATAAATATACAGTCCTGCTTTATTGTTCTGGTAGCCGATAATTTTTTGGATTTTGTCATCAGAATCAGGTTCTGCAATGCTTTCATGAAGGATTTCGATATACTGGCAAACCTTGCGATCGGGCTCAACTGATGGTTCTTCGTATGCTTGCGGAGTTTCGGGGACAGGAAGAACATTCTCCACAACTTTTTGTTTTCTTAAAAATCCTAAAAGCGGGTGAAATTCGAGAGCATCTTTTATGACAAAACCGATTAGTATTCCTACAGCAAATAATATGATGATTTTGATTCTGTTCATACGAGGATATATTAACTGTATTTACGGTTGTTATCCAGCCTGCCAAGAAATCAGCGTGACAAATGATTGCATATTTTCGTTAAAGCTATTGGAGGGGTGTATGTTCACATTTAAAAGATATGGAAGCGGGCCGCTGAAAAGAGCGGCTCTTTTTTTTATTTCCTCTTAAACATCTTTTCCAGCTCGCTGAAGGTTATTTCGACTTTAAGGGGTCTTCCGTGAGGACAGGTGTAAGGAATTTCGGCGGTGTTTAATTTTTCAATCATAGCAGAGATTTCTTCTTGCGGTATCAAGTCTCCCGATTTATACGCTGTTCTGCAGGCAAGGTATGTGAGCATTTTGTCTGATTTTGAATCAATTTCCTTTAACCCTTCTGTATTTTCAAGATCTTCTATCAGCTCGTGAATCAAGATCTTTAAATCTTTATCTGCCAGTATCGCGGGGACTTGGGTAATTTTATATGAGTGCCCGCCAAAGTTTTCGATCTTAAAACCTGCCTCTTCTAGCGTTGTTATGTATTCATTTATAATTTCGGCCTCTTGAACTGATAGGTTTACGACTATCGGAGTTAGAAGCATCTGAATATTCCCCTCTTCTTTTTGCTCGCCGTGTGCAGCCTTCAGCCTTTCATAAATTATCCTTTCGTGAAGCGCGTGCTGGTCATATACCATGATTCCGGTTTCTGCCTCTGAAATAACGTACAGGTTATGGATCTGCATTATATTTGAGCTATTCTGCGTGTTTAAGTCCATGCCTGCCTGCTGTCCCTGCGATCCGTAAGGAGGATAGTCATACCCAAAATCATCAAATCCAAAAGGATCTTTAGGAGGACTTCCGAACGGTGGTGATCCCGCTTGATTTTGCCCGGTGCCAAAGCCTCCAGAAGCAGGCGGTTTATAAGGAGAATTAAATGCGGGTGGTTTAGAGATAGAAGGTTTTCCTCTTGCTGGGGCTGGTTTTGGCCATGGCGAATTGTAGGATGATCCCTTGCTGAATCCTCCTGCTGGTTTGCTTCCGAATGGTGAGCCGTAAGTAGGAGACAGAGGCGGTGGTTCTCCAAACGGGCTTGAATATGGGGGAAACCCTGAAGATCCTGCTGTCCCTGCAGCATGCTGTGAACCTGGAGTCAGATTTGCTCTATCTAACGCCTTTTTTATCGAGTCTTTTACTGAATTAAAAATAAGCTGAGAATTTGAGAATTTTACTTCTTCTTTTCGCGGGTGGACGTTGACATCGACAATATTTGCCGGTACATCTATAAAAACTGTGTAAAGCGGATAGGCATCTTTGGCAATAAGGCTTGAATAGGCTTCTTTGACGGCAAAAGCTATTGACTTGTCAAATATTCTTCTGCCGTTCACAAAAATATACTGCTGTTTTTTGTTTTCTGTAGCAATTTCGGGTTTGCCGGCAAATCCATAGATTTCAATATGAGGATGCTCAAAAAAGATTGGAAGAAGTTTTTCAAATGTGTCTATACCGAAAATTTCACGCAGGCGGTCGTCCATTTGATGGTCTTTGGGGAAAGAATATACAGTACGGCCGTTGTTTGTGAGTGTGAATCCTATCTTGGGATTTGCTATCGCATGGGCGTCTGTGATATCAAGTATTGCTCTGTATTCAGCCTGCGGTGATTTTAGAAATTCTTTTCTGGCAGGGATATTATAGAAAAGCTCTTCGACGAGAATTGACGTTCCCGCAGGGGCTCCTGTTTCTGCAACTGATACTGTCTTTCCTCCTTCTATTTTTATTTCTGTGCCAAGGTTGTCTGCTGAAGGGCGTGTTTTTAAAGTTACTTTAGAGACTGCTGATATGCTCGAAAGGGCTTCTCCTCTAAAGCCGTAGCTGTTTATATTTAAGAGGTCTTCTTCTGTTGAAATTTTGCTTGTTGCATGGGGTTTAAAGGCCAGTTCAGCGTCTTCTTTGCTCATTCCTGTGCCGTTGTCTGCAACAAGAATCTTTTTGATTCCACCCTCTTCTATTTCTATTGTTATGTGATTGGCGCCTGAATCAATTGCGTTATCCAGAAGCTCCTTAACAACTGATGCTGGTCTTTCTACAACTTCTCCTGCTGCGATTTTGCTTACCAGATCGTCAGAAAGGATTTTTATCCTATTCATGAACAGATTTTAACATACAACCTACAAGGTTATTTGGGGGTCGTGCAATCTGCTCGGATATAAATCGAAGCATATTAATAATCTTTTCTTTATGCAAGGGATTATTTGGATGATATGCAGTTGCCCAGGTAGGATTTGATGATACAGTTGCGGGGATCGCTTCGCGTGTTAGAGCTAAAAGAATAACATTACCGTCGTGTCTGATTTGAAAACTAACGCTTTCTGGTTTGATATTTCCTATTAAACCAAGGTTTGCTAAATTTTCTATAGCAACTGGGCAGGTGACAAAAACGGATACTGCTTTTACCCCTGTAGGAATCAACCTTGTCTCTGGCTGGGGATCAGGGGTTCCATTTGGTTCTTGATATATAGTCACTTTACGTACTTCTTCTGTCCAAGCAATGCTGATTGGGTTTGCTTCGTCCCCGACAGCTCTTTCTCCATCCCCTTCCAGTGCAGTCAGAGTGCTAAGATCGTATCCTTCTTCTGTGATTAGTGTTTTAGGAAGTTCAAGATTCTCTCCTGTGCCGTTGTTTGGAGCTGCTGTTTTCTTCTCAACCGCTGGTATTAACATAAAATTCCCGCTAATTGTTGTGATATAAATTCTGTTTTTCTGGGAACAGATTTATTATATTCCTACAAACGCTATTCTGTCAGGTGCAATATCATTGTGCTTGACTTGTTTGCCGTCAGGCTGATACTTTATTGATATGAATATACAAGTTATTTCCCGGCCTTTTGTTTTTGCCTTAGCTTCTATCGTAGTTCTTTTTGTAGCCGCGTATTTTCTTCCTTTAAATAAGATCAACTGGGGAAAGTTTCAGCTTGTAAATAACACAATAACCGTCTCGGGCTACTCGAAGTCGCAGGAGAAGAATGAAATTGCCAGGTACACGGCTGGAGTAAGCGCGGTCAATGATAATAAGGATACCGCGGTATCTGAGGTGAACGATAAGATAGAGAAAATAATAGCTGATGCCAAGAATTTTGGAATCAAGCCTGATGATATAAAGACTCAAAATGTAAGCATTTACCAAATGGAAGAGCAGTATTATGAAGAGGGAATCTCTAAATCGCGAAAGGGTCAGTGGCGGGTTGATAATTCTATTGAGCTGGTTCTAAGAGATATAGGGGGGGCTTCTGCTCTGACTGATTTGTTGTCTGCCAGCGAAGCCACAAATTTCTACGGCCCCAGCTTTTCGGTAGACGATACCACCCAGGCCGAAGCAAAACTCATTGAAGCAGCAATGGAAAACGCGAAATCCAAAGCTGAAATAATAGCAAAGGCAAGCGGGAGAAAATTAGGGAAAATTATTTCTGTAACAGAAGGGGGAGTTTCGCCTGTCAATTACATGTACGGTGCCGAAGGCATGGGCGGAGGAGGCGGTGCTCCCGTAGAATCAGGAACATCAACAGTATCGAAAACTGTAACAGTGACGTTTGAGATACTCTAGGCAGCACTACTGCTTTCAGATTCATTAACGTTTTATGTATATCTGGAAAATTTCTTCTAACCAAATGGAGATATCGTTTCAACTGCTGCCTTTTTGAGAGTCTGCTGCAAATAGGGGTGACCCCTATATGTCCAGCTTCAGCTGGTCAGTAGTGTTCTTGTCTAAGAGCTCCTTAGCTCTTTTTACTACATCCTCGGGGACTCCAGCCAGTCTTGCTACCTCAACTCCGTAGCTTTTATCAGTTCCTCCCTTTTCGACTTTGTGCAAAAATCTGATTTCTCCTTTATCTTCGGCAACCTTAATGTGATAATTCTCGACCTTTTTCAGTCTTTGATCTAAGTTAATAAGCTCGTGAAAATGTGTGGCGAAAAGCGTTTTGGCGCCGATTTTATTATGTATATATTCCACGACTGCTTTTGCAATGCTTAAGCCATCTATTGTACTTGTCCCCCTGCCGACTTCGTCAAGTATAATAAGCGAGTTTTTTGTTGCATTATTTAAAATCTTTGCCACTTCAATCATTTCAACCATAAAGGTGCTGAGTCCCTGCGCTAGAGCATCCCCTGCCCCGATGCGCGTATATATTCCATCCACAATTGAAATTTCAGCCTCGTATGCCGGAACATATGATCCGATCTGTGCCAGAATTTGTATAAGAGCGGTTTGGCGAATATATGTTGATTTCCCTGACATATTGGGGCCGGTTATTAGATGGATGAATCCTCTTTTTGTAAATTTGGTTGTATTGGGAGTAAATTCACCTGTTTCAAGAACACTTTCTACGACTGGATGTCTTGCCTCAACCAGACTCGTATCATAATTGGAGCTTTCAGTTATTTTCGGCTTTGTGTAATTTTTTTCTAGTGCGAGACTGGCGAAAGACTTTAAACAATCTATTCGAGCTGTTAACTGTGCAACAAATTGAATATCCTCTGCGTATTCAAGAATTTTCGAAACAGCATTTTTAAAAATCTCGTACTCAAGCTCGTTGATTTTTGTCTCTGCATTAAGAACAATTTCTTCCTTGTACTTCAATTCATCAGTAATGTATCTTTCAGCATTTACTAGAGTCTGCTTGCGTATGTAATTTTCAGGAGCCATTTTTGAATTTGCTTTGCTGATCTCTATGTAATAGCCAAATACAGAATTAAAGCCGACTTTTAAAGTTGATATTTTTGTTCTTTTTCGTTCGATTTCCTCCAATTCTGCTATCCACTCTTTGCTGTCGGATATGCTTGATTTCAGGTCATCAAGTTCCTGCGAAACGCCAGTTTTTATCATTCTTCCCTCTTTGACTGAAACCGGAGGATCTTCTGAAAATGTTTTATTTATAATATCCGTCGCATTTTTGATGTTCTCATTAGCTTTCTGTATGTCCTTTTTGTCCTTTATGCCAATGCCGTTTAGGATTTTAGAATTTGATTCAATCATCGCAATGACCTTCGAGGATATTTGGAGAGAGCCGTTCAGAGCCAGCAAATCCCTTGCACTGCTGTTTTGAGTCGCAAGGCGAGAAAGAATTCTTTCAATATCCAGCACATTTCTTAATAATCCTTCAATTTTATCTCTAAGAAGGTGGTTCTTTATAAACTCCTCGACTGCATTCAGACGGTTTTCGATACAGGATTTTTCTATCAGCGGATTTACAAGCCATCTTCTTAAAAGACGTGCGCCCATAGAAGTTGAAGTTTTATCTATTACGCTCACTAAACAGGTGTCTTTTTTGCCGAAAATTGTTCCGGGAAGCGAACTTAATATTTCAAGGTTTAAAATCGTTTCAGAGCCGAGCTTCATATATGCCTGATTAGAAACATTTATTATCTTTCGTATATGAAAGAGATTGTCTTTTTGGGTGTATTGCAGATACTCCAATAGATATCCTGCAGTGTTAATTAAGATTTCATTATCTTCAGGGATATCAAAAACGGCAAGCGACTTTGTTTTAAAAAAATTCTCCAAATTCTTTTGTCTTTCAACAGTCTTTATTTTATGAAATTCATATTTGAAGATATTTGCTGAAGCTTGGCTGTTTTGGAGCTTTTTTAGCAATGCATAATTTTCATATAGATCTAGATCCAGAACAATTTCGCTTGGGTTAATCCTTTTTATTTCTGAAATTATTGTCTCGTCAGATTGATCAGACGAGGATCCAGAAAAAACACAAAAATCCCCCGTGCTTATGTCGGCATACCCGATGGAATACTCATTTTTGTTCATTAGCATGGTCAGCACATAATTATTTTCTTTTCTGTTTAGCATGTTTTCACTTGTTACTGTCCCAGGAGTTACTACTCGTACCACTTCCCTTTCGACTATTTCAACGCCCTTTTCAGGCTCGCTGATTTGCTCGCAGATTGCTGCCTTGTATCCAGCTTTTACAATCCTGCCCAAATAGGAGTCAATTGCGTGGTAAGGAACTCCGCACATTGGGATTTTGCCATCCTTCCCTTTGCTTCTGGCGGTTAGGGTTATGTCCAGAATTCTTGATCCAACTTCTGCATCATCTAAAAATAGTTCATAAAAATCCCCAAGCCTGAAAAATAGCAGAGTGTCGGGGTATTTTTTCTTGATATCTCTATACTGCTTCATCATAGGGGTCGAATATTCCGTCAAAGATCTTTCGGGTGCGCTGTCTTTCATAGGTTTTTAGTTATCTCGCTGGGATAGTATATTTTTTCAGGCAGGGTTATCGGGTAGTCGCTTGAGAAGTAAAAATATTGCCCGGGATGATAAATAAATACTGCGGGAGTTTTTGTGTATATAACGTCTTGGAATATATTGTAGTGCTTAATTCTTTCTTCGGTCTCTACTGTAAGCCTGCCTTCTTCAAGAGCGGTATCTGCACGCAAATCTTTAAATCTGCCGAGGTTTAAATCTCCGATCTGCGTTGAGTGCCAGAATAGATAACGGTCGGGATCAGGGGAAACTTCATGGCCGATAAACAGTGCATCAAATGTTCCTTCTCTGGCTTTGTCTAAAAGCTCATTTAGTTCTAGGTACTGGATATTCAGAGTAATCCCGAGCTGTTTTTCCCATCCTTCTTCTAAAAGGACAGCTATCTGCCTGCCATCTTGGTTATTAGGGAGGAGTATGTCAAGTTTAGTCAGCAACCCTTTTTGAAGTGTATTCAACTTGGTGTCTTTGTCATAAGAGTCTGTTAAAAACGGAAAAATTGTGTATGCTGGAATGCCGTTTTCTTCTACCGGATAATAGCTTATCGGTCCTTCTGCCGGAAGACTGTTTGAATAATAATTGTTTTCCTTTAAAAATCCTCTTATATCAAGGGATTTGCCCAGGACCGCGCGTATTTCCGGGTCATCAAGTGGTTGATTCGGGGTGTTGAATATTACAACAAAATATCTTCCAAGATACGTTGTTTTTTTCATCTGGACACTAGGCCATATAAATTCAGAATTTGATAAAAAGGCTGCAATTTCGCCAAGCTTGTAGGCAGTCTTCAACTCGTTGTCACTGGTATAAAAACGGTACGCAATACGGCTGTATTGTTTGTTTTTCTGCAGTGACTGAAGGATAACACCCTGGACATAATTTCTTTCTCTGATTATCCTTGCAATTCTGTAGCTGGAAGATCCAATTGGTTTTAGGCGGTTGTTCCTGGGAATATGCGCAGGCTCAAGCCCTATCGTCAGCAGCGATGGGAGAATTCCAGTGGGAGTTGGCAGCTTTAATGTAACCTCCTTTTCGCTTGTTTTCTCAACATCAATTTCGTTTCTAAAATTTTCATATAAGGTTAATGAATACAAAATGTCGTCAGAAGTAATCGGCTGTCCGTCCTGCCACTTAATATTGTCTTTAAGTGCGATCCTGTATTCGGTTTCGTCCTCTGAAATCTCATATTTATCAACAAGATCGTTTACAAGCTTTCCTTCTTCGTACTTGAAGAGTTTTCTGAAAACTACGTCAGAGACTGCTTTTTCAGAATCAGTTTGAGCCTCATGTGGAAGAAAACTCGCAGGCTGCCCTATATATCCTATTGAGTAAGTCCTTTGTGGAATTACTGTGCTTAGTGTAATAAGCAGATTGACTATTAAAAGTCTTATAAAATACAAAATCATATCTGAATTATATCTGATTTAGGGTAAGAAGTTTATTATTGAAAGGATGATAAATATTAAGCCCGAGGCAATGGTCATGACGTACATAAGCTTCTCGGCTCCTCTTCTGGTGCGGTTTAAATTTGATCCTGCAGAGTTCCAGCCTGATTCGTTTTGCTGAAGAAGCACTAGAACAATAACAATTACGCCGAAAAAAACCTGAAATGCATCAAGTGTATTCATAGGGCTAAAAAATAACCTTTCTTAGTATCCAGTTAACTACCGAAATTACAAATGAGGAAAGGATTAAATTGGGAACCCAGGAAAGATAAATCTCTGGAATAGTTATTCCCAATGCATTTATGCTGAAAAGTCCGCCTGTTATTTGTATCCCGCTGACAAAATATGCAGTTACATAAAGAAGGACGGCGTTGATGATTATGCCGAAGAATCCCAAAGTCACTGCGTTTATTGGGAATGTAATAATCTTTAAAATCGGCTTGAGGATAATATTTACCAGGCTTAGAACAATTGCTCCTGTTAAAATTGTCTGCGCATTTGGCTCTATTGAAAATCCATCTATCAGATATGAAGCTGCCAGAAGCGCGGATGCGTTCGAAATTACTGTGCGGATTGCCCCTTTAATTGATATCACGGATTCATTTTATATTATAGTTGGAGGTTAAAGCAACAGGTGTACGGGTGGGATATGAGAATATTTTTTAAAAAGAGTTTTCCTTATAATATTTGTAGACATATCTGGATTGATAGCTTCATCGCAAGTAATATATTCTTCAGTTTTGGCATGCATAGTGCTATTTTTATTTTCGTTGTATAATTTTGCAGAACAAGGAATTATATGACAAATAAGCCTATCATTCAAAAAGTTGTTTTAGCGGGAGTTGTATTTAACAAAAAAGCCGAGGTGCTTATCTTACAGAGAAATACTAATGAAGACATTTACCCCGGGATGTGGGAACTTCCAAGTGGAAAGAGGGAGTTTCTTGAGTCCTCACTTGACTCGCTTAAAAGGGAAGTAAAAGAAGAGGCGGGCTTGGATATTATGGTTGTTCAGCTTTGCTCTGTCTTTGAATATAAAATTGAAAAACCCACTGAAATCAGGGATTCTACGCAAATAAATTTTATTGTTGTGTCAAATTCCTCTAAAGTAAGACTTAGCGAGGAACACCAAAATTTTGCCTGGATATCAAAAGATGATGTTGATAAATATGATATGTCAGTTGAAACTAAAAATGTAATCCGTGAGGCCTTTGTTTTGTATTCAAAAGTTCTGTAACCGATGAAGATACTTTTCGAATTTTCTAGAAGCGGTCTATCAACTTAAGTCAGGTTGAAAAACTATAGGTGGATAGCTTTACAAGTAAAACCTGTTGGTGAGAATTGCAATTCGAATTGTATTTATTGCTATAACCCAAAGAAGAAAGCCGATTTGGGGATAATGACGACAGATGTACTCGATTTCCTTATAAAAACGTATATTGAATATTCACCTCAGCATTTAACCTTTTCATGGCATGGAGGAGAACCAATGATTGCCGGATTGCCCTTTTATGAAAAGGTCGTTGAGAAAATAGCTACCTTCGGAAACCCAGGGTTAACTTCTTATCACATGATGCAGACCAATGGGACACTGATGACTGATGAATTCGCCCGGTTTTTCAGTCTTAATAACTTTAGCATTGGAGTCAGCATAGATGGATCCGAGAAAATTCATTCAAAGCACAGATTTTTGAATAACGGTGATAGCACATTCCATGCGACCATGAAAGCGGTAAAGATATTGCGCAGTAATAAAATCGAGCCTGCAGTAATTTGCACTGTGACTAAGAAGAGTTATCGCTATGCAAAAGAAATTCTTCGTTTTTTCGTTAAAAACAAGTTGTTCGAGTTGAGTTTTAGCCCTTGCGTATATTGATGCTAGAAAAAAGGAAAGTGATGAGCTCGTGCTAGATGCTGGTAGCTGGTTTGAGTTTCTCAAAGATCTTTTTTATGCTTGGTGTGAGTACAATGATCCTAAAATTCGAATCAGAGAAATAAACGAAATAATTGCTTGGAGACTGAATAAGCCGTTAAATTTGTGTTCTTCAGGGAAGGCATGCACCCATTGGTTTTCTGTTTCTCCTTTCGGGGATGTATCTGCTTGTGAGTATTATAACTACAGTAAGAATTTTGGAAACATCATGAAGAATAGTTTTTCTGATATCTTTCAAGGTAAGGTATATAAAGATTTCGAGGCTGACCAGCTTTTCATAAATCCGAAATGTAAAAACTGTAAGTTCTTTGCATTATGTGGAAATGGGTGCTCTAGATTGCGTCGAATAGGGAATAGTTTTAATTCGAGGGGAGTGTACATATATTGCGAACAGCGGAAAAAACTTTACAATGAAGTTAACGATACATTTAATAGCATCTTGAGTAAGCGGAGGGGGTGAATTGCATGGCTTTGGTAAATTTGACTGCGAAAACAGTAGAAGCAGTCGAGAATATAGTTGAAGAGACAATCAATCTTCCGGTTGCGCTAGGTTGGAAAAAGAACGGCTGGCTGAAAAACTAGGAAGAGCTAAAAGTACAGAATGAAAGTAGCAATTGATAGAAATATTGCTCTGATTTGCTTTGTCCATAATCTTGCAAATTGGCATCTAAGCTGTGTTCCCAGTTTTTATTATGCGTGGGCAAAGGAACCTCAGCCATTGTCTGAGATTGAAAAGGGTGCACTTGTTTTTTTGACAAAGCTGTTCAGGGACTATTTGAGTAAGAATGAAGAGCTTTGGATCAAAGAGCTTTTTTTAACAAATCAGAAGGCAACTATCCCTCCCCATGATTTGCCATATTTTAATATTTTCCTGTCAAGATTTAATTATTTTTTTAAATTGCAAAAGCCGAATATGGTTTTAGTCTCGAAATATCTCGAGAATCTGGAAGATAAATTTCTTAAACAAATTCTATCTACAAGATCTTTTTACAGGTTTAATGAAGGTACTAATGTGTCTACTTATTTAACTCTCTCGGCAAATGCAAATAAACAGGCTAGCGGTATGCTGTTAGAAGTTGAAGAACAGAACCGATATTTTGTGGTTATGGAATATGGTGATTATATATTGACCGAAGATAATTGGACAATAGATAATGTATATTTACACGAACTAACCCATGTTTTTCAATGTTCACAGCATTTTAAAGATTTGATTGAAGAAGCATCAGTAAAAATGAAAGGCAGAGAGTATCTGGCAGATATGATGTTGTCACAAAAGGATATGTTAACAGAAATTATCCATGCCAGTTTGTGGGGTGAGTGCGGATTTTTTTCGAGGAAGATTTTTGGAAATAAGCTGGATGCTGGGTTGGATCGCAAAGGAGATCGGTATAAATCGAAAATCGAGAGTGTTGCTGCTATGATTCAACCCGTGGTTGCCAGCTATTTAGCCTCTCAAAAAATTGTCGACAGATATTTCGTAGAAGAAGCAGTTCATTTGTTTAATGTTTCTCTGACAGCTTAATGTTTTCTAATTTATCAGTTCCTTTTTATGCAGTTTTCTAAAGTAATTTATTGCAAACCTGTGGGCTTCGTCTCTGGCCTGTATTATGAGCATTAAACCTGGGTTATTCTTATCGAGTTTTATACTGTGAAAGCGGTTTTCTTTTTTGATTATTATTTCTTCATTTTTCTTAGCTAACCCTGCAGCAGGAATTTTTAACTTATATTTACCGAGTATATCAAGAGCCGAAGAAAGCTGAGCTGATCCGCCATCTATAATTATAAGATCAGGCTTTTTCCAACTGGAGTCGCTTGGTCTTCTTTTAAATCTCCTGCTAAGCATTTCTTTTATCATTGCAGGGTCGTCCGTGGTATCTTTGAATTTGATTTTAAATCGTCTGTATTCTCTTTTGTCTGATTTTCCTCCTGTAAATACAATCATTGATCCGACTGCATTTTTCCCTTGTATATTTGAAATGTCATAGGTTTCGAGCCTGAAAGAATTAATCTTTTGATTTTTAAACTTGAAGCCGGCTTTTTCCTCTAATACCTTTTTTATTAATTCGACAGAATGCCTGGCTTTTTCTCCTACCAGATCGGGGCTTGAAATATATTCTTTTATATCAATTTTGTTTTGTGTCAAATTCTCGTACCCAATCAATTGATCCCTTATTATCGAGGCTTTCTCATATTCCAGTTTTCTGGAAAGTTTCTTCATTTCTGATTTTAAATGTCTGAATAGCTTTTTTTTGTCTCCCGTTAAATATTTTTTTATGGTATTTATATTTTCATTATTTATTTGGATCGCTTGATCGGATTGGCCTGGCTGCGCAGGCAGGCATGGAGCAGGGCATACCCCTATGTGTCCATAAAGGCAGGGTCTTTTGGCTTTCTTGTATCTGTTGAATTTTGCGGTTGAGCAGTCGCGGTAAGGGAATATTTTCCGCATGGTTTTTAAAATGATAGATACTGAACCGGCTTCGGGATATGGGCCGAGATAAACTGCTTTGTCTTGGGATTTTTTATGGGTTGTTAAGATTTTATAGATGAATACGCCGTTTGGATTTTCTTGATCTTTTCTTAAACGTGTTTTTTCTATTTTTATAAATTTGTAGGATTTGTTGTCTTTTAAACTTATATTATAAGAGGGACGGTGCCTTTTAATTAATTCTGCTTCGAGTAACAGTGCCTCCAGTTCGTTATTTACCGGAATGTGGTTGATCTGATCTATTTTGCCTATCATTACCTTTGTTTTCGGCGATAATAAATCAAGATTTTGAAAATAGCTTTTAACTCTGTTTTTCAGGTTTACAGCTTTGCCGACATATAAAATTCTCCAGTTTCTATCGCGGAAAATATAAACTCCGGGAGTGTTAGGAAGAGAATCAGGACATCCAGATAAAAGTGAAAACCTTTCAGTGTTGTGTCTACTTCCATCTGAGTGAATGTATATCGTTTTCATATTTTGAATTCAACTTTTTCTGAATTTTCAAGATATCGGTTAATGCTGACTAAATCTTCTTTCGTAATTTTCATTTGCTTTTTATTTGGCATTCTGTATATACTACGACCATAGGTGCTGGATAGGTCTTTCTGACCAGCAGAGAGGCATAAGTTGCATCTATGTCTTCTCTCCCCTGATTTAAATACTTCTCTTTGAGCAGTCCGCTTAATGAGACGTGCGAAGTTCGCACTTCCGTTTGGCGGATAGTTAAAGCGGGTTGCTCCGAGTGAAGTATTTTTGGTTGTAAATATCCTGTATTCTTCCAATTTTATCTTTTCTCAAAAGTTTCGTATCCATTTGATAGATATAAGTATGATATGGTTAATATATATTTTTTTCAACTTTCTCTTTGGTCTTTTTACACAAACTTTTTCAGTTCCTGACCAGTGTAGGAGTTTGGGTATTTAATAAGATCTTCTATTGTTCCCGTGAAAATGACTTCGCCCCCGTATTTGCCTCCTTCGGGTCCCAGGTCAATTATCCAGTCTGCATAGCGGATGACATCAAGATTGTGTTCTATGACCAGAACTGTGTTTCCTCGCAGAACTAGCTTTTTGATAATTGCGATTAATCTTTCGAGATCTGCAAAATGAAGTCCTGTTGTCGGCTCATCAAGTATGTAAAAAGTGTTCCCTGTTGCTCTTTTTGAAAGCTCAGAAGCAAGTTTTATTCTTTGGGCTTCTCCCCCACTTAAGGTTGGTGCGGGCTGTCCAAGACGGATGTACCCCAGACCAACGTCATGCAGCGACTCTAGTTTATTTCGTATCACAGGGTGGTTTGCAAAAAATTCAATTGCCGACTCAACAGTCATATCGAGTATTTCTGCTATCGTTTTATCCTTATATTCTATTTCAAGGGTTTCACGGTTGTAGCGTGTCCCCCCGCAGACTTCGCATTCTATGTATACATCTGGCATAAACTGCATTTCTATCTTTATTTCGCCGTCGCCCTGGCATGCCTCGCATCTTCCTCCTTTTACGTTGAACGAGAATCTGCCAGGTCTGTATCCTCTTATTTTTGATGCTTGTGTCTGGGAGTATAACGTCCTTATCTCATCGAAAACTTTCGTGTATGTCGCTGGATTGCTTCTGGGAGTTCTCCCGATTGGAGACTGGTCAATGTTAATAATTTTGTCTATTGAATCGGCTCCAGCAATTCCTTTATTCGGCTGAGGCTTTTCGTTGTTTTTGAGGCCTTTCAGCTGTCTAAGTTCGCGAAGAAGAGTTTCATTTACGAGAGTGGATTTTCCTGAACCGGATACTCCAGTGACACATATGAATTTTCTTAGCGGAAAGTCAATGCTTATGTTTTTCAGATTGTGTCCTGTGCAGCCAAGAAGTTTAATTGAGTCTTCGCTTTCTCTTCTTCCAGGGCTAGTAGAGTTTGAGGTAAAGCTGGAGTTTTTGCTTTTTTTAATTTCATCCAGTTCGTCTTTTGTTAAGAAATTTGCAATATCAATTCTTTTTCTGTCAGATAGATAAGCGCCGGTTAACGAGTCTTTGTTATTTTTAATCTCTGAAACCGTTCCGCTGGCTGTAACCTTTCCCCCGTTATCCCCTGCCCCGGGTCCGAAATCTATGATGTAGTCAGACTCGAGCATTGTCTGGCGGTCATGCTCAACAACGATCACGGTGTTGCCGAGGTCACGCAGATCTTTGAGAGTCTTAATTAACTTGTAATGATCTTTTGAATGAAGTCCGATGGATGGCTCGTCAAGAACATACAATACACCTGACAATTTCGAGCCGATCTGCGAGGCGAGACGTATCCTCTGGGCTTCTCCTCCTGCTAAGGTCGAAGATGGACGGTCTATGCTTAAATACGTAAGCCCGACGTCTGCCAGAAACTGCAGCCTTGATATTATTTCTTTCAAAATAAGGGATGCGATTTCTTGTTCTCTTGGTGAAATAGTCTCTTTTTGAAGTGTTTTTATCCACTCTAGACATTCTCTTATCGGAAGCTCTGATATCTCGGCTATATTTTTCTTCATAATAGTTATGCTTAGTGCATTGTCGTTTAACCTGCTTCCAAGGCATTCAGGGCAGTTTTCTTTAATCATGTATCTTTCGACTTCGCTTCTTATGTAGTCTGAATCAGTTTCTCGGTACCTGCGCTCTAGGTTTGGGATTATCCCCTCGTATCTGCTTTCATAAGTTCTGCCTTGATATCTGACTGGATATTTTTCTCTTTTAGTCCCGTACAAAATTAAATCAAGTTTTTCTTTGCCAAGGTTCTTTGCGGGGATGCTAAGACTGATATTATGTCTTTGAGCTACCGATTCGATTTTTGATCGGTTCCAGCTTTCTTTTTCCATAATTGATGCCCAGGGAATGATTGCTCCCTCATAAATACTTAGTTCGGGCGCGAGTAAAAGCACTGGATCGATTTTCTGTTTGACCCCCAATCCTGTGCATGTACTGCATGCGCCGTGTGGTGAGTTGAAAGAAAAAATCCTGGGCTCGATTTCCGGCAGGGATATATTGCAGTAAGAACACGCAAAACGCTCGCTGTAAAGGTGGTCTTCCATTTTTTTGGGCATTTCAGGAAAATCAAAAGATGCGTCTAAAACTTCGCTGACGATAACGCTTCCGTTTCCAAGACCGGTAGAGGACTCAATTGCCTGCGTGAGTCTTGAGACCAGATCTTTGTCCTTTTGGGAATCTGGACTTATTACGAATCTGCTTGCGATGACGTCTATTGTATGTTTGTTGGTCTTGATTAAAGTAATATCGTCGTCGAGATTGAATATCTGTCCGTCTACGCGTACTTTTGAGTATCCCTGCTTTCTCAAATTATTAAAAAGGTTCGAATATTCGCCTTTTCGATCTTTTACTATTGGGGCGAGGATTAAAAGCTTTGCCGTTTTGTTTTGATATTGGTTCTCTAATACTGCATTGACTATCTGATCTATTGAGAGATGGGCGACTTCTCTTCGGCAGTTTGGGCAGTGAGGATGACCGATTCTTGCAAAAAGAAGGCGCATATAGTCATAGATTTCAGTCACTGTACCGACTGTTGAACGTGGATTATGCGATACAGTTTTCTGATCAATTGCTATGGCGGGTGAGAGACCAGAAATGGACTCCACTTCAGGCTTTCTCATAACTCCTAGAAATTGCCTGGCGTAGGAGGATAACGATTCCACATATCTTCTTTGTCCTTCAGCGTATATTGTATCAAGCGCAAGAGAGGATTTTCCCGATCCAGAAACTCCAGTAAAAACTACCAGTTTATTTTTGGGTATCTTGAGATCAATGTTTTTTAGATTGTGTTCTTTGGCACCTTTAATTTCTATGTAATCCTGCATAATTGTGTATTGAAAATTGTCCTGCCACCCTCTCGATGACGAAAAATATTGTATCATAATTGCCGGGTTTTGTTTGGGACGACTTGTGGGTTATGTGCTGACTTTTTGTCTTATCCGTTATAATCAGTTATATGGATGGATTTAGAATTTCTAAAACGCATGTATATTTGTTTTTTGTGCTTTTAAGCGGACTTTACTCTTTCCTTCTAATCGGTTCTAGAATGATGTATTTCCCTTATTTTTCGTTTTTTGTGATATTGGCATCATTGTCGAGTCTCGTTTATTTTACAAAACACTCCAAAGATAAATACACTCTTATCCTTTACGTTTTATCCTTAATATTGTCTGCTTTTATTGTTTTGCGTGCCAACCTATTTTTGACTTTTCTTAATATCGGATCTGTTGTTTATCTTGTATCAGCACTTGCTTTAAGAAATTCCGCTTCACGCAAAGAGCTTGGATTGGTTGATGCTTTGGCCTCTCCCATTTTGCTCTCTTTAAATCTTATCTTTGTGAAGAATCATTTTGTGCCTGATTTTCATGAGCTAGCAGAAAAAATTCCAAAACCCGATAAAAAGATAGACTTCACTGAATTGATCATTGCGATAGTGATCACTTGTGTTGTTTTACTGGTTATTATTCCCCTGCTTGCTTTTGCTAACCCTGTTTTTCAATCGTATGTAAAGAATTTTTTTGGATTTTTCTCGATTGATTTTATAGTAGATATTATTAAGAAAATATTTGGTGAAAACCTCTTTGTTGCTTTCTGGAGAGTAGCGTTTTTCGGATTTTTTATACTGGTTCTTCCGCGTCTGATTTCGATGGTGAGGGTCTCTGGTATCAAAAGCGGGGAAAGTTCTCCCGAGTCGGTTCTGCCTTTTAGCCTGCTTATTCCAAAAATAGCTGTAGGCATTATACTTATTGTTTTTTTTATTTCTCAAATAGAGCTTTATCTGGCAACTCCCGAAGCCCTTGCTCAACTTGGATATTCCAACTCAAAGTTTGCGAGAGAGGTTTTTGCGCAGTTGAGTGTTGTTGCTTTAATCATTTTCGGGCTGATTTATCCTAAACAAGCCAAGACCAGGTTGAATAAATTCTTATCCTATTTTCTTGTCTGTGAGGGGATTTTTCTAACCTTTATTGCCCTAAAAAGTGTTTTTGACTATACATCAAGCTTTGGGTTTACAATTAAAAGGTTGTACGGTTATGCAGGAATTATCTGGATAATCACAGCCTTTGGATTATTTTTATACAATTATTTTCGTAATCTTCAGGGACGTGTGCTTGTAAAGAAGCTCATTGTTTTTACAGGATCGCTATTAGTACTTATAAATATTGTTAACTTTGACTATCTTATTTACCACAACAGAAAAAGCACGACAGAAGAAGGTATTGATTATGCTTATCTTTCTACCTTATCAGCTGATGGAGACTATTATCCTGAATATCTGGCAGAAATTTTAGCTCAAATTGATGATATGGCTAAAAAGCCCGATTTCACTGATTCATATAGAACATTTTGCCAACCGGCGAGCATTGAAATCAGAATAATAGGAACTCTTGTCCACAATTATTCAGAATTTGACATCAGAAATTTCAACCTGTCTGAATACTTGCAGTATTTGAAAATAAAAGATATCGACTTGGATGCTTTGAATAAACAAATCGGAGACACATGTTATAAAAATAAAATGGTAGAACTTAATTCGTCTGGAGTGGTCAATGTTGTTCCAGAGAACGAATTAGATTACTTAAAGGATATCAAAGAAATGGATTCTGTACCTTACATGGGTGAGGGAGTGAGTCCGGTTGAATATTACATATCCCCAGGAGTTGATCAAGGTGTAAGCCCAGTTGAATATTATATCTCCCAGTAAAAGTTCATCCAAGCTTTTGTTTTATTAATGCTGGAAAGATCTTTAGATCGATCGAGGCTCCATTTTCAAAGAGAAACGGATCTAGCGATCTTCTCATCTTGTCCAAGTCTTTTTCTAGTTCTGTATATCGATTCATTAATGCCTTTTGCAATTCTTTCATGCTTTTGTACTCGTTTTGAGACACACTAAGCTCGGGGACTATATTTCGTGAAAACAACCAAAT
>MEVH01000009.1 GCA_001772665.1 candidate division WWE3 bacterium RIFCSPLOWO2_01_FULL_39_13 | reverse complement strand
ATAATACATTTTCGGTTTTTCTTGGTTTATTAGGTGTTGTGAAGTCAAGATCAATTCGAACTTTTTCTCGAGGATCAGTTGAGATTCCGATGTCCTTTAATAAAGCTGGGAATTTGATAGATCCGTGTCCAATCCCGGATTGAATTATCTTAAATGAAAATTCGACATCTATGTTCATCATGGTGAGTTTTCGTGACGCTGTAGAAAAGACACTTCTAGTTTCACTGTCTGACAGACCAAGATTGTCGAAATCCAGATCTTCTGAAAATCGATTTAGGTTTCTTATTAACCTTAGACTTGTTCCTCCTATGAAAGACAGTTTTTTTGATACTTTTTGACTGTACACTTCGGATAGAATAAGTGTTTGCAGGTATTCCCGAAGGATTCCCCTTTTTTTATCTGATGGCATACCGAGGCTTTTAGATTCTTCTAAAATATTTTGCCAGTTAGTGATGATATTATTCATTTTCGTTAATTTGATTCACTAAATTTTGGACTCTATAAGCGAAGTGTTTTGCGAACTCAGACATCTTTATTTGGTTTAAGTCCTGGTCTTTGCGAAGACGTAATTCTTTTAAACTGTTAATGTGTGGGTTTAATTGCAGGTAATCAAGCAGAGCCTTTTCTGGAAGGGCTAAGTTATATCCCATATTGTTGTCGGGATTGGGTCTTATGAACTCAAATCCGAAAAACAGATCCGGCTTGATTGATCTGTAAATGAATTTGCTAAAAGGAGTTTCATATGTCTTGGTTTTTCGTATGGTTACAGAAGTTACTGCAGAGGGAATGTCGGGGATCAGTCCGTAGTAGTTAAGTGCTGTTTCTAAACTAATATAAGATGGATCCCTGATTGCATTTGCCATCAAAAAAGGATTGTTAATTTGGTATTCGGTAAGTAAATAAAGACCATTTCTAAGTTGTGATAGTTGATTTGAGCTGACAAAACGTGATAATTGTACTGATACTTGATTTTCAGTTTCTTCTGGAAACCACTTTAATACGTCATTGATTGAAAATATGGGAATCAACTGTGCTTTGTGGCGTAGATCGATCCAATTCATTTCTTTATCTTAACATTTTTGTTAAGATAAGGAAATAGTTTATTCTTTTAATGTGATTGATGGATAATATACGTAAATGTATATTATCTGTTAACCATGCCAATTGTGCAGGCAAAAACTTCCGATTGCAATTAAAGAGCGCTGTTGGGTATTTCTTTAAAGGCTTTGTTTATCTGGCTTTAATCATAATACTGATTCGTAATTAGAGTTTTGGGACGGGTTTATCGATAATATGTCTTTCTACTTCTGTTATATCAAGCTTAAAAACTTCCTCATCTTTTAAGTCAGAACCAATAAACAGTGCGAGCTTTAGGAAAACACTATGCCTTAAGATCCCTGAATACACGATCAGCTTATCAACCAAATTATCGAAAGTAATTAGTCCGTCAATCCAGAGAAGCTCGGGATGTTTCCTATATAACATTTGTTTGTATCCTTTAACTTCTTTTAATTTTTTATTTCTCTTAGATAGTAAAATAGGATCTGAAAATTCAGTAATTGTTTTGAGCTTTACGTTCAAGTCCTTAACGGAATTTCCAAAGTATTTTTTTGCCATTGTACTCGAGCTTTTATTTGTTTTGATATATTCCTCAGCTAAAAACGGATAAACCGTCCCAAAGGTGGGAGTTAGGATATAATCCAGTTTATCTCCAAGAAAACCGTAGCCTTGAAGTTTTTGAGTAATAAAATTTTGAATCTGAGAATTATAAGACACTCTAATCATCTCATACCTATTAACTCTTTTCAAAATATCCAATGATTTTTTCGTGAGCTTTTTATTGGAAATAAACATGGCCAATTTGTGATTGTTCATCAGATTTGCTATTTCATTTTCTACTTCTTGTAAGTTAGTTGTTGAATCAATTAAATTATGAAAAAAATCCTCGCAAAATGAGGTCCTTTTTACAACTTGCGACTGAAAGATAAATCCTTTTTGTTTTAGAAACCAATTTAGATGGTTCGGTAAATACGTATTTTTGCAGTAATCAATTGGGCAAGTAATATTTGCGAATTCAGGTAACAAGTAGTTAAAGGAATTAGAGGATAGACACTCCAATACTTTATTGGGATTTTGTAACGGGTTCTTTGCCCAAGTTTTAAGTTGTACCTGAAATTTGGTAAGGCAGTTTAGTTTGTTCTTCACCTATTTAAAAACAATGGCCTTTGGTAAAAGGGATGACCAGTCTCGATAAAATGGGCTAGAAAGCCAGGTTCGAGAATATCTATGCCAAACCTGCTGGACATGACAGAAAACATTTTAATAAGTGAAAGCGCTGTGTAATTCGCGTCCGTGCCAGCTCTGTGTCTTTTTTCTGTTTCCTCAATTTCTAATACCCTCATTAAATCTTTCAAACGCCGGTTACTCTCGTCTGGAAAAAGTTTGGCGAATAATCTTTTCGTATCCACTACCTGCATAGCATTAAAACCGGAAAGAAAATCTTCGGCTTTTAGGCCTAATCGTCTATGCGCAACTTCCTCAATTACATTAATGTCGTAGCTAACATTATGGCCGACAAGTATAGAAGATTTTTCTACCTTCATAAGCACTTTTTGAAACGCTTCTATGAAATCTGGTGCATCTGCTACCATTTCATTGGTAATACCTAGAGCTTCGGTTACATCTAGTGGTATTTTATGAGCAGGTTTAATTAAAGTGCTTGCCTGCTCTGAGATTAAGCCGTTTAGAATTGTCGCCCAGCCTAATTCAATTATCTCGGTCTGCATAGGACAAAAATCTCGCCGTGGTGCGGTTTCTACATCGATTACCAAATAGAAAGCGTTGACATTATCCAGTTTTTCTTTCGTTCTCGTTGTATCTTCCATTTAATTTTTTAAGAACATTTTTTGCTTCATTTCTTGAGGCATTTTCGATCTCAATCCACCAGGAATTATCCGGCTTTGTATAGTGATCTAAATAAACTAAGAACTTATCAACATAGAAAACATACCGGGTTTTAGTTAGGCTTTTATCCTTTTCAAGATTTAATTCACCAATAATTTTCAGAGCGATCTCTCCAGAGTCAATCCTAAGTGAATATTCTTTCGAATTCCTAACATAGCTAGTACCTTGGCGTTCTTCAGACACCTTTCTTTTTAAATCCATAAAGTATGCTGTTTTCCCATTTGATTCTTCTTCCTTAACTCTAACAGAAATACCTTTTTCTGAGGGATGTTTGAATGTATAAATATTCATTTTTATACTTTGGAGGATAAATAATTCGTTTGCGTTCTTGAAAACCTCCTTCGGATTTTTTATACATGCAAAAAATTCGTGTTCCCGGTTTTGGGGATTTGCAGTAATCTTTAAACGGTTTACCCAATCTTCTTTCGTTAAAGCCAGTAGGACCTTATCTCTGTATTCGCCGTCTCTATATGAGGCTTGTCTTTCAATACCTTCTAGCTTAAAGCCAAGCTTTTTCAACGACTCTATCCAATATTTATTATCTACAGTTACTGAACAGTAAATTCTGTTAAGATTCAATGTGTTAAAGGCATAATCCAAAAGAAGTGATTTAGCCTCCTTTCCAATTCCTCTATTTCTATATGTGTGATCACCTATTAACGTAAATGTTCTTGCACGTTTGTTAATAAGATCAATACTAGACAATCCTATTTCTCCAACAGGTTTTTTGGAGTTATTATCACAAATCATTAAGCTGATTCTTCCTTTGCTAAACTTTGAGCTGTTAATGTATTCTGTGTAGTCATTTTTATCTTTAGGTATTTGGAAATCCCACAGAGAGTATTTAATCGAGTCGATATTTTCTGTCCATTTAAGAAAATATTTAGCGTCGGATTGTTTAGAAGGTCTTAAATAAATATTGTTGCCATGAATAGTCATCAAGTTATTTTATCATTTCTATGTATTGTAAAAGTGGTTGCGGACTAAGAACATCTGCATGGCAGCACTGGCTGTCTCCCAAAACTTGTCCTCATCAAAACTGGTATAAGGTATGCCCAGTGCAGGAAGATATGCTCCAATTGTGGCCTTGTCAACTCTAAATCTTCTTATTAAATCCTTCTTTAGGACATTTCTTATTAAGTGGGGAGCCACTAATAAACATTCGTGTAACGCCCCCTCCTCTGAATCTGCCCTGTGTATTGCGTTTTCGAGTGCTGAAATACCGTATTTGCCCCTTAGCCCTGCGCCCAAAGTTTTTTCTCCTACTGATCCACAGACCCAACGGAGTCTCTCTGGACCAGTATATGAATGACGATTTGGGATTACCCGACCGTCGTTTGTGATTGTCGTATTAGAATATATTTGGTTCGACCTTGCTTATCTAATTCAACATTTTGGCTTGAAATACGTTTTCATAGAGGGATTAGCAGGCTTTGGATTTTTAGACAGTTCTTTTCAGCTCCCTTATTTTATCCCTTATATCCGCTGCGAGTTCGAATTCTAAAAGTTCGGCTGCTGATTTCATTTTCTTTTCGAGTGATCTTAATGTTTTCTGCTGTTCTTTTTTGCCCGATGTTCTGAATTCATAGTCTTCTATGTTCATTTCCTGTACGATTGATTTTTCTTTTTCTTCGGCCTGTTTTTCTAAGATTCGATCTCTTATCGGCTTTGTGATTGACAGGGGTGTGATATTGTTTTCTTTGTTGTATTTAAGTTGGATATTCCGGCGGCGCGCCACTTCGTCGATGGCTCTTTGCATTGATCCGGTGATCTGGTCGGCGTACATAACAACTTCACCGCTTATGTGGCGCGCCGCCCTTCCCATTGTCTGTATCAAAGATATCTCGCTTCGCAAAAATCCTTCTTTATCAGCATCAAGTATTGCAACAAGAGACACCTCGGGAAGATCCAGCCCTTCTCTCAGCAGATTTATACCGACCAGTACGTCATATTCTCCTTTTCTTAAATCATCTAGGATATCAGATCTCTCAAGTGTCTCTATATCGCTGTGCAGATAGGCTACCTTTAATCCTCTGTCCTTGAAATAATCCGCTAGCTCCTCTGACATTCTTTTAGTCAATGTTGTAACCAGCACCCTCTGCTTTTTCGCAGTTTTTGCGATTATTCTTTTCTGAAGATCCTGAATCTGCCCTTTTGAGGGTAGGACAGTAATCTTTGGATCAACCAGTCCTGTCGGCCTTACGAGAAGTTCAACAACCTGCCTGCCTGTGTAGGCAGAGCCACTTCTTTGTACCTCCCATTCTGAGGGAGTTGCAGATGTATATATTGTTTTGCCCATTCTGCGCTGAAATTCATCAAATTTAAGCGGACGGTTGTCAAGTGCAGACGGAAGCCTGAATCCATGTTCGACTAGTGTTTCTTTTCTGGATCTGTCGCCGTTGTACATGCCTCTTATTTGCGGAATAGTCATGTGAGATTCGTCAATAACCAGAAGGTAGTCTTTTGGCATAAAATCCATTAATGAGTATGGCGCCTCGCCGATTTTTCTGCCGTCAAAGTATCTTGAGTAGTTTTCTATTCCTTTGCAGTAGCCTATTTCGCGTATCATTTCAAGGTCATAGTTTGTTCTTTGTCTCAGCCTGTATGCCTCCAATTTTTTTCCTTTTGATTCAAGTTCCAAAAGCCTTTTTTCAAGATCGGCTTCAATTTCTTTTATCGCCTCATCAAATCGTTCTTCGGGTGCGATGTAGTGTTTAGCTGGATATATTACTGCGGTATCAGCCTCCACGGTATGCGAGCGAATGTAATCCTCCTGGGCTTTTGATAAATGAGTCATCGTCCCTTTAGATGTTTCCAACGGAATTTCACCTGGATGTGTCGGTGCTTTTAGAATTTCTCCGCTTACCGGGTCAAAGAATTTCAAAGAGGATAAAATATCATTCAAGAACTCTAATCTTACTGCAAAATTCTGATATGAAGGATGAATGTCGATAGTATCTCCTTTTACTCTGAATGTCCCGCGGGCAAAGCCCAGGTCATTGCGGTCGTAAAAAAGCTGTGTGAGGCGTTTGAACAAATCCTCGCGTCTAAGTTTCATCCCAGATTTCAAGCGGATCATCTGCTTCTGGTATTCAATAGGAGATCCCAGGTTGTATATACACGAAACAGAAGCAACGACGATTACATCTTTTCGGCTCAAAAGGGATGCTGTTGCAGATAGACGCAGACGGTCAATTTCTTCGTTTACATCTGCGTCTTTTTCAATATAGGTATCGGTTGCAGGGAGATAGCTTTCTGGTTGGTAATAATCATAATAGCTCACAAAATACTCAACAGCATTGTCAGGAAAAAAGTCCCTGAATTCTTGAAACAGCTGGCCAGCCAGGGTTTTGTTATGCGAGATTATCAATGCAGGCTTTTGGGTATCATTAATCAGGTTAGCAATAACATAGGTTTTTCCAGATCCTGTTACTCCTAACAATGTTTGATCTTTTGATCCTCTTTTAATTCCATCTTCCAGTTCCTGTATAGCATCAGGCTGTCCTCCTGCAGGTTTGTAGCTGGCCTTTAGCTGAAATTTCATAGATTTATTATACCCGCTTATACTTTCAGGTGTCTTTGTGGGTTTATGAAATCAGCCGATTTTGCCTGTTGACAGCTTCGGGTATCATTCGGTATATTGCCTTTAATATGCCAGTCTACTTGTACCCGCGTCAAAGAGAAATTTATCAGTTTATCAAACAGCATATACAGAAAGTCGGTTCGTCCCCTACATTAAAGCAAATTGCCGAGGCCATGAATCTTGCTTCTCTTGCAACAGTATCTGAGCATCTAGATGCATTAGAGAAAAAGGGTTTGATAGAAAGAATTTTTGGAGAAGCCAAGGGTATAAGGGTAATAGATGATACTGATGCTGTTTTAGACCCTGTAGACGCAATTGCTGTGCCTTTGGTTGGATATATTGCTGCCGGAAGACCTATTGAAGCCATAGAAGATCAAACTACCACAATAAATATTCCTTCTGATTTTGTCAGCAGAACTAAAAGGACTTTTGTTCTTCAGGTAGTCGGTGATTCAATGATAGAAGACCACATTATGGACGGCGACCAGGTTATTTGCGAGCAGGTTAATTCGGTGAATAACGGCGAAATTGTCGTTGCTGTAGTTGACTCAGAATTCGCTACCCTTAAAAGATTTTATAAAGAGGATGATAAAAAAAGAATAAGGCTTCAGCCGGCAAATTCGAAAATGGAGCCGATTTATGCAGTTAATGTTGAAATAAAAGGAAGAGTTATCGGTGTTATAAGAAAGTACTGATGTCTGTTTTGAAATTAATCAGTTAATACCCAATA
>MEVH01000008.1 GCA_001772665.1 candidate division WWE3 bacterium RIFCSPLOWO2_01_FULL_39_13 | reverse complement strand
TAAATCGGAGACTGGTCTTAGAAGGGAATTTCGGATAAAATGTGCCTAGCGTGTTATTCACAATTTATCACTATCCATGCAAGTGAATAAGAAATGCCAATATGCGCCTGTAGCTCAACGGATAGAGCAATTCCCTTCTAAGGAATAGGTTGTAGGTTCGAGTCCTATCAGGCGCACCATGTATCTATTCACTAAGGATAAAAAACAGAAACGAAAAAACAATAACTATTTCCACCCTCCTTACGTATTTAGTCCAAGCTGCAGGATAGTGTTATATGCACTGGCAAGTCATTTTATGAAATTTGCCATCGCAAACTCTCTTTGTTAGACTCTTGCGTGCAAGACAAAAAATCGATGAATATAAAATCTGCAATTACTCCATTTGTATACTATTTTTCCCTTTCATTCGGGCTTATTATTTTGACATCATATTGGCTGGTTACAACTCCGGGAAGTGTTCAAAGCACTAAAGCAAGCGAAGGAGAATCGCCTGCAGCTAACATTGTCCTTTCTAATCCACAATCAACCTATAACTACACATTAAAAGTAGAGGAAGAAGAATGCATTGATTCTTCAGCGAAAAAGATAGACAGGTATTTAGAGGTCAACAAAGCCCCGCTGGCTGGCTACGGATGCGAAATAGTTAAGACAGCTCGAAAATATGAGGTTGATCCTCTGCTTATCACTGCGATTGCTTGGTGCGAAAGCAATGCAGGAAAAACGACTCCTCAATTTGGCGAGCAGGAATCTTATAATGCCTGGGGATGGGCAGTATTTGACAACAATGATACAACCAGAGCTATGGGTTCATATGGATGTGATTCATGGGAACACTGCATAGAAAGAGTAACAAGTGGAATCGCCAGAAAAGGAGATAGAGGTCTTGAACCAGAAGACATTGTCCAATGGTACACGCCAGCATCAGTCATATCTGCAGGCGGAGACCCCGAACAGGCATCATGGACCAAATGTGTAAAAGGATCAATAGAAAAAATATCACAAATAGTTTTATAGCTGACACATCAGTTCAACTCCTCATTTTGCTTCAATATAAAAAACCTTCAGGCTCGGGTTCCATGTAATGGGTTATTACGGTAAAATACACTTGTTATTTTATGCCAAGGTGGCTCGCCTACGGCGGGTGGCATCACGAGCGTAGCGAGTGCGCCACCTCGGCAAAGCTGGAATACATGGGAAGTGAATAGAGATTGTAAGCAAATCGTTTTAAAGAAAGAAAATCAGGCCGAGGTGGCGGAATTGGCAGACGCGCATGGTTTAGGACCATGTCCGCCGAAAGCGGGTGGAGGTTCGACCCCTCTCCTCGGCACCAGAAATATGAATAAAATATTAACAACATTACTATCTGTCTTGGCCTTGATGTTTTTTGCGAAGTCTCCCAATGTGCTCGCACAGGAAGAGTCAAATATACCATCTCCTCCCAATTTAATTACTGACGAACAGCTGACAGTAAACAAAACTCTTTTTGGAGATACTATTCTGATAGGAAAAGATATTCTTATTCAGGAAACTATAAACGGCGATGTATTTGCAGTCGGAGAAAGCGTCACAGTAGAATCTCCTATTAACGGCGATTTAAGAATAATATCTATAAGAGCTGAAGTAAAATCTGTTGTAGATGGAACTTTTGCTTTTATATCCCAAAATATTTACATCACATCAATCGGAGAAATCAACAAGGATGTATACGGAATGACAAAAGATTTCAATCTTGAAGGCAGAATAGGAAAAGATCTAAACCTGGGATATTCTTACGATGCAAATATAATAATAGACGGCAAAATAATGGGAAATTTCTTTTACACTGAATCACGCCCTGATATTTCTGAACAGGCTGACATTTCAGGGGAGATCAGAAAAATTGCGCCATATGAACCCGCAAGCTCAAAAGCTGACTTTATAGTCGTGAGAATATTTTATACATTAGTGCTTCTTGTTATAACAATATTTATCATCCGTACAAGAAGAGATATTCTTGAAAAAGCAGTATCAGAAGTTGAAAGCAAATTCTCAAAACACCTATTGTCAGGGTTGATATCAGCAGGAGTAATAGTTTTAACAGGATTTTTGTCTTTTGCCAGCGGGGCAGGCATTCCTATCACACTGATTCTAGCAGGATATGTCGCCATAGTAGCTTATCTTTCCCCAATAATTACTTCAGTCTGGATTGGCAAAAGGGTATTTAAAACAAAGAATATCGGTCTTATTCAAATTATTTCAGGACTTTTAATATTCAACCTTATAACACTATCCTCCGCCCTATCTGTGCTAATATATTTTGTCTCAACTGCATTAGTTCTAGGATACATAACCCGTGTATACCTAAAAAAGAATTAATATGAATAAAAAGGTATTGCTGATTGCAGGAACAGCCTTAATTTTAATTGCAATAGCAATATACACCAGAGTCAAAAACTCTGGGCTGCCGGTAAAGATAGTGGAGACTCAAAATAGAGCAGTTGAAAAAACAGTTTCTGCAAATGGGTCGGTTGTATCAAAAAATTCGGTCGACCTCTCGTTTCCAGCGAGCGGAGTTATCAGCAAGATTTATGTCGAAAAAGGAGAAACTGTTTCTAAGGGGCAAATCGCAGCCTTGCTTAATTCGTCTTCAGCATCTGAAACAGCCAATGCACTCAAAGATGCAAGAGATATTGCAATAAGAAACAAAGATATCTATATCTACGATCACAGGAATGACAGCCAGGAGAGCCGAAACAGCAACGATTATAAGCTCCAGATTAGGAAATATGACGAGCTTATCAGCCAGGCAGAAGCTTCTTATCAGGCCCAGAGATCCACGCTGAATAATTACAAAATCACAGCCCCTTTTGCCGGAACAATCCTTGAAATAAACAAAAAAGATGGAGAAACCGCAGTAGCAGCGTCAACTGTCATTAAAATTGCAGACCTCAACAATGTCCATTTTGAAATAGACCTTGACCAGGAGGATTATGGGTTTGTCCGTGAAGACCAGTCTGCAGAAATAACTCTGGATTCTTACGATAATGGTTCTTTCAATGGAAAAGTTACAATGCTTACCAGGTATGCACAGAAAACTGCAACAGGAGACGAAAGATTTCTGGTTGAGATCTCAATAGAAACAGAAGAAGACAGACAAATATCACTTGGAATGACAGGAGATGCAGATATTATTGTTGAAAAAACTGACCAGGAAGTGCAATCACTTGATTATGATGCAGTATACAACGATGGCGAAAAGCATTACGTATGGACAGCAGAAAACGGAGTCCTGCACAAAGAAGATGTAGATATAGGACTGCGGGGAGACTTATACACAGAAATCAAAACTGATCTATCTGGCAAAACAATTGTCATTCCGGTGAACGGCACCAATCAATTTAAAGAAGGTATTAAAATCAAAGTTGTACAATGACATTCCACTGGTGTTTCTAGGCAAGCCAGTATAAATTGATTAATACTTATGCAAAGCAAACTGATCCTTGAAGCACAACATATTACCAAAACCTACGAAATAGGAAAGGTCAAAATAGAGGCTCTAAAAAACATTTCCGTTCAGATTAACAGAAGCGACCTTATATCTATAGTCGGCAAATCCGGCTCGGGCAAGTCTACACTCATGCACATAATCGGACTCCTGGATTCGCCGACAAGCGGAAAAATATTCTTAAATGGAAAGGATGTAAGCTGCCTTGACGAAACATCTCTCGCCAAAATCAGAAATAAAGAAATAGGATTTGTTTTTCAGTCTTTTAACCTTCTCCAAAGAGCAACAGCTCTCGAAAACGTCCTTTTGCCATTAAAATACAGCAATGTTCCCGGCAGTGAATGGAAGAATAAAGCGGACGAAATGCTTGAAATAGTAGGGCTCTCACATAGAAAATACAATAAATCCAACGAGCTTTCAGGAGGACAGAAACAGAGGGTGGCAATTGCAAGGGCATTAGTAAATGACCCCTCAATAATTCTTGCAGACGAACCGACCGGAAATCTTGATACAAGGACAGGCAGAGAAATAATGGACCTTTTTAAGAAACTTCACTCAAAAGGCACAACAGTAATAATAGTCACACACGATGAGGATATTGCAAAACAAACCAAAAGACAGATATTTCTAAAGGATGGAGAAATAGCATGAGGATATTTGAAACAGCTAAAACAGCATTCACGGCCTTGAATTCAAATAAAATCCGCTCAGCCCTGACAATGCTTGGAGTTATTATAGGGGTTTCTGCTGTTATACTTCTTATTTCAATAGGCAGAGGAGTCCAGAACTACATTACCGACCAATTTGAAGCACTTGGGTCTAACTTATTATTTGTGCAGCCCGGTAAAGTAAATTTCGGCAGAGATCCAGGAAGCTCCTTCAGCAGGAACAAATTAGAAGAAAAGCATATAGATTTAATCAAAGTGCATGCAGCTGAAGTGCTTGGCCAAATAACACCAATTGTCCAGATTGGTGAAACCATAAGATACAAAACAAAAAGCTACTTTTCGACCGTAATGGGAATTAACGAAGACGCAAGCGTCTTTGACTATTTAATTGACGAAGGCTCGTTTTTTACAAAGGGGGATGTAAGATCCAAGGCAAAAGTCGCGGTACTCGGCCCGACCGTTAAAGAAGAGCTTTTTTCGAACCAAAACCCTATCGGCCAGAAAATAAAAATAGGAAACGACACATACACTGTTATTGGCACATACAAAGAAAAGGGGAGAAATTTCGATGAAATGGCAATCGTCCCTTATACCTCGGCAATAAGCTCGTTTGAAATAAAAAACTTAAGCAATATAGTAATTAAAGTCCCAGAAGGATACGACATGAATAAAGCCATGAAATCAATAGAAAGAGCCCTGCAGAGGGATTTAAAGCCAGATGACTTCACTGTTCTTTCGCAAAAAGACATTTTATCGTCGATTCAGAATATCCTCCAAATACTGACCCTGGGACTGGGAGCTATTGCTGGTATATCTCTTCTGGTAGGAGGAATCGGAATAATGAATATAATGCTCGTTTCAGTAACTGAACGAACGAGAGAAATAGGATTAAGAAAAGCAGTAGGTGCAACCCCGTCTGATATCGGGTACCAGTTTTTAATCGAGTCGACAATGCTCAGTGTGGGTGGAGGAACTATAGGAATTATTCTCGGCTGGCTTGGTTCACTCGCCGGCAGACAGTTTATAGGAACCGAAGTGCCATGGTGGTCGATTGTTCTTGCCTTTTCATTTGCAGCCTTTGTAGGTATAATCTTTGGGACATATCCGGCGGTTAAAGCAAGCCGAAAGGATCCAATTGAAGCACTGCGATATGAATAGCTAAATAATTATGGATATAAAAGTAGATAAACAGCAGAACAATACTTACAAAATCGATGTAAAGGTCGAAAAAGAAAAAGTCACCGAGGCCTATGAGGAATCACTTAAGCACGAAGCTGAAAAGGCTGAAATTAAGGGTTTTAGAAAAGGCAAAGCCCCGCTGTCAGTTGTTAAAGAAAACGTTGATAAGTCAAAGCTTCGCGGACACGCGCTGAATCGCCTGCTGCAAAAAATCTACTCTCAAATTATCAATGAGTATAAGCTTAAGCCGATAGTTTATCCAAAATTCGAAATAAAAGAATTTGATGAAGGAAAAGACCTTACCTTGGTAGTAACTATTGTCGAACTGCCCGAAATAAAAACAGGCGATTACAAAACTGCAGTTAGAAAGATTAAACTTGACAGCACTTCCACTGACATTGCATCACAGATGCAAAAGGCGAATCAGGAAATAATTAAGACTCTTTTGGAGGTTTGTAATGCGGGCATATCGGAGGTTTTAGTTGAAGAAGAATTAAACAGGATGATGTCTAGCCTTATTGATCAGACATCTAAGATGGGATTAACTGTAGACCAGTATCTTCAGGCCGTCAAAAAAACAGCAGACGATATAAGAAAAGAGTATAGGGATAATGCGCTTGCAACTTTGAAGGCCGATTTTATAATTACCGAGATTTCGCGACTTGAAAATATAGAGGTCTTGGATGATGAAATTGAAAAAACAATTCAAGCGATACCTGATTTAAAAAGCCGTGAAGAAATGTCTAAGAGTGAGCACAAAATGTATATAAAAGCGGTCTTAATAAAAAATAAAACGCTTCAGAAATTAGCAGAGTATATCTCAAAATCAGATAGTAAATCCGAGGGTTCAGAAAAGAAGTCTTCTGAAAAGCAGGATGAAAACAATAAAAAATGGGCCATTTAATTCCGATGGTTGTTGAACAAGATCCGAAGGGTTTCGAAAGATCTTATGATATTTATTCTCGTCTTCTAAAAGACAGAATCATCTTTATTACTGGGCCGATAGATGACGACACTGCAAATACCGTCGTCGCCCAGCTTCTTTTTCTTCAGGCTGAGGATGAAAAGAAGGATATAAAGATCTACATCAACTCTCCTGGAGGATCCATCTACAGCGGAATGGCAATATACGATACCATGAAGCACATAAAATGCGATGTCTCAACTATCTGCGTTGGTATGGCAGCTTCAATGGGGTCTGTAATATTAGCTGGAGGAGCAAAGGGCAAAAGATTTTCTTTGCCAAGCTCTATGATCTTAATACATCAGCCTTTGATTACCGGAGGGTTGGAAGGACAGGCATCAGATATAGAAATTCATGCAAAAGAAATCTTAAGGCTAAGGGAGCAGACATATAAGTGCTTGTCAAAAGACACCGGGACTCCCGTCTCAAAGATACAAAAAGATGCTGATAGAGACTACCATATGAATCCAGAACAGGCTCAAAAGTACGGTATAATTGATAAAATACTCAGCTAGGAGAACCGGGAGCTTAACTCCCTGCAATGTTCAAACTTGCGAAGGGAGTCAATAGCACAAATTTAGAAAAACACGGGTGGTTAGCTCAGCTGGCAGAGCATCACAGTGACATTGTGAGGGTCGCAGGTTCGAGTCCTGCACCACCCACCAGAGGCTGGCACGTTCATCTATTTCAGGAATATCCCAATAATGTGTGCTTTTGTTATGTAAGAATTCACTAATTTATCAAACTTATTCGATAATTTAAAACTTAAATCATTAAACGACGTATAAGACGGGTCATAGTTAAGGAAAAGTTTTTTCTCCTTTAAAAGTCCACCGGCAATCTTTCTGATATCTTTTAACGTATTAGCTTTATAGTAAGTTTTAAATACATCTTCCTCACTCCTACCGAATAATAATTTGTTAAGCAGCTTTTTTATTTTTTCTGATCTTAGTATATGAAGAAGTTTTAGCGGGAAATAATAGTAATTTGGTGTTGCAAAGAAAAAATAACCGTTTGGTTTTAGTACACGGTAGATCTCTTTGAACACTTTATCAGGAGATTTTAGATGCTCCAGCACCCATAAACTTACAACAGCATCAAAATAATCATCCTTAAACGGCATCTTCTCGAGATCGCAGTATCTTATTGTATCCATCGAAATATTCTTTTTAGTAAACTCCTCCTTAACATCAACTCCTACTGCCGTTTTGATTTTATTTCTGTTTTCATCTATAACATAATTTCCATTACCGCATCCTGCATCAAGAACCACAGAACCGGAAGAGACAAGTCTTCTAAACTCTTTTGACAAATAGACCATCGTATCATCCCAATTGGAATTATCCTTTTTGTACAAGGTTTTATATCTTATCTGGACAAGCTCTCTATAGGATAAGTCAGAGTATATATTCACATACCCATGTTTAATCACCTTAGGCAATACCTTCTTCATTGCAGCAATTATATTAAAGTCTTGAACATTAAGATACTTATCGATTTAAATCACGTAAATTCCTCCTGAAAGCTATTCATTAAATCAAATTAAAATCCTCCTAAGAATGTTCTGTATGAGGAGG
>MEVH01000007.1:41106-76875 GCA_001772665.1 candidate division WWE3 bacterium RIFCSPLOWO2_01_FULL_39_13 | reverse complement strand
CCATAGTGCTCCTTTCAAGCAAGAAAAACTATGAATGTATTTTATCTCATTTATTGGGTGAAGTTCGGGTTAGATGCAATTGCCCTAGAAGCTTGTTATTGTTTTGTCTAAATTTACAACTGAATATTGCATAGTTATTTTTTCTTAGCAGGCTTAGAAAGACTTTTCACCACGCGGTCAAAGTCAGAAATGTAGCTTTTGTCCTGAACCGGTTTATATTTCTTATATTCTTTCAAAGCCAGCTTGGTGGCCACCTCGTGGGAAATCTTTCCTGCATTGGTCAAGATCTCATACTCGCTGAACTTTAAGAATGCATCCAGCTTCTCCTTCCAATCCTTCATAGTCATCACCCTATCTCGAGCTGCCTGCATTTCGGCGTAATCAAGATACATATTCCCGATCCGATCCAAATGCTTTAATTCATCTTTGTTTAAATAATTTTTAGCGATTACTATATCACTCGGCATAATCTTGCCTTTTGGAAATTTGCGCCAAGAGGTCAATCCCATGACTGGCCTTGAGCTATTAGCTCTTTTAGCCACAATTTCAGCCGCTGTGCTGCCGGTAATGGCAAAATGTAATTTATTTTGAACGGTAGCAAAAAACTCCTTTGTCTCTGGTGCATTCGGTGAATAATCAAGCGCAGTGGCATAAGTATCCGTGATTTTCTGATACATCATCCGCTCGCTGGTACGAATATCCTTTATTTCCTCGTATAATTCTTCAAAGTAGCGGGTGCTGAAACGGGAGCCGTATTTCATCCGGTCATTGTCCAGTGCATACCCTTTATGAATATAACTTTTGAGGATCTCTGTGACCCACGCTCTAAATTCCCGCCCCCGATCTGAGTTGACGCGATATCCCACGGCGATAATGACTTCAAGGGAATACATTTTTATATTTCGCTTTATCTGCCTACCGCCTTCGCCCTGAACTTGTAAGAAATTCTTACAAGTTGCCGGTTGGTCAATTTCACCATCGGTATAGATATTCCCAATGTGTTGGGTGATATTTTGAGGAGTTGTTCCAAAAAGTTCCGCGATTCGCTTCTGCGTCAGCCAGATGTTTATCTCTGCAAAAAGCACCTCAATATGTATCATTCCGTCTTGGGAACGATAAAAAACAATCTCATTATCGGGAAGTTTTTTGAATTGTTTTTGAATATCGAATTTCTTTATGTTTGTCATTTTATTCCCAAAAACTCCGATTTCATATGATTAAATTTTACTCTCTTTTCTCCTCAGCTGGGCGTTTCTTGGTGCATCCCGAATTTGCTTTTGTGCTCGTCCCATTATTGTATAAGTTCTTTAAATTTTTGTTCTGTCAAATCTATAAACTCACACACTCTTATGTACTAATCATCTTTCTTAAGCAGATAAGACAGTACACCAACCCAAATTGCAACTGAAGACCCGATGAGTGTAATCAAACTCGGGGGAGTAGTCCCTTGGTTTACAATTTTATCCGTAATATATGCGAAATACCACCACTCCACAATAGACAAAAATATTACAATACCAGCAACCAAAACAATCACTTTAGCTTTTTTCATACTAGACAGTTCACATCCTCTTCTACGGATTATACTGAATTCTTCCGCTTAGGGCGTCATTTAAGGTCTGTTCGTCGGCATATTCGATATCAGCTCCTATTGGAAGTCCTTTGCCGATTCTTGAGACTTTGATTTTGCCATCAAACCGCTCTTTTAAACCTTTTGCAATATACATAGCGGTGGATTCTCCTTCAAGAGAAGTATTAGTTGCAAGAATAATTTCCTTTATTTTTATGGAATCAGAAGATCCCAGCCTTGTAAAAAGCTGGTCAAGAAAAATCTCGTCAGGACCGATTCCGGCTATTGGATTTAAAACCCCATGCAAAACATGATATAAACCTTTATATCCGCTTTTTTCCATAGCCAGAACATCCAAAGGAGATTCAACAACACACAAAACAGACCGATCACGCAAATCATCCCCGCAAACATCGCAGGTTTTTTCTTCTGAAACATTAAAACATTTTTCGCAAATCTGGGTTTTGGATTTTATTTCATTTACCGCATGCCCGAAATGCTCTACATCATCTTTAGGCATACGAAGAAGATAAAATGCAAGCCGTTGCGCTGTTTTTGGCCCAATTCCGGGAAGCGATTCAAACCCGTCAACAACATCTTGAATAGATTTCGGGAGTTTCATAGGGATAGTATACAAGAAAGTGAATACCGCCAACAGGAGTTGGTGGCTTCCTATGCCTACGCTTCGCGACCCGCCTTAGGCGGACGCCTATTCATCCACCGACAGAAGTCGGTGGCTTTAAGCGGCATAGTAAAAGAAGGATGAGCGGAATATGAGGATTTCCTATTTTAGGTTATTCCTTTCTCTCTACATGCCCGCCGAAGACTTTTTCGAAGATTTCGTCTACATCTTCTTCTTTCTCTTTTTTCACAATAGGCATCACATTCATATCAGTCAGCTTTTTTGCATCGGGCTTTTTTGCAGACAGTCCGCATTTTAAAACCACGACACTTCCTGTCAGTTCTTGCGCAGCATTTTCTATTATCCCCCGAACTTTCACACTCATAAGCCTCTCGCGGTGAAAAGAATAATAGGCCGTTAAATGCAGATTCTTGCCATCAAATCCGACAAAATCACACGAATGCATCATTAAATTGATAGAATGGTTGCTCGGCTTCACCTTTTCTATGAGCTCTTTGTATGGGAATTCTACAAAGAGACCTGCATTGTTGGAGAGATCCGCATATTTATCTTCGGGCTCTTTTGAATCCTCCACTTCTATTTTTTCATCTTTCGAAGAGGACTCTTTTGAATCAGACTTACTTGAGGTTTTATCTTCTTCACTTGCTTTTGAAGAGCCGATTTTCTCCTTTTGTGATTTATCATTTTTGCCTTCTTTTTGGGAGTCTATCTTTTTATCAGGGCCAAAAGGCCTGGAAGGATTCTTTCGCACAGTATCCTCTTTTCTATCCCCTGCCAATTCAACAGCTGCAAGCTCAAGCGGAAGCGTTGGAACAGCTGCGAATCTAAATTCATTCAACGCCATGCTGAATTTTTCTATTCCTTCTTTAAGTTTTGTAATGGATATTCCGCCAGCAAACTCAACTTCCTCTGAAGTTAAATCCATTACATCATCTACCCCGGTAACCTTCAAGTTAGAAAATAACAAAGACCTCAGATACTCAACAAACTTTTCTGTAAAGTACTCTATGTTTTCTCCGCCCGAATAAATTTCATGTATAAGCTCAATTGATTCAGCACGCGAGCCAGCAAACACAGCCTTGGCAAACGAGAAATAGTTAAGATTATGAGATGCCAGAATTTTATCTTCAGAAGCGTCTCCGCTTACTATCTGCTCTAAAAGCGTTTCCGCCTCGCGGTATGCTCCTTTAGCTGCTATCGCAATCTTTTTAAGGCTCTCATCGGCCATATCTTTTTTTGAATCCTTAACAATTTTCACAAGCTTCGCCACAATATTCTCGGTTGTCGGCCGTGTTAAATGAAACTGCTGGCAGCGGGATTTTATTGTCAAAAGGACTTTTTCAGGATTCGTGGTGCACAAGATGAAATACGCATGCGCCGGAGGCTCTTCAAGAGTTTTAAGAAGCGCATTAGAGGCTTCTGTTGTAAGCATGTGCACCTCGTCTATTATGTAGATTTTACTCTTTCCAAGCGACGGCGATAAAATGACATTATCTTTAAGCTCGCGGATGTTGTCGATGCCTCTGTTAGATGCTGCGTCTATTTCTATTAAATCTATATGACTGCCATTTTGAATTGCCAAACAATTTGAACATTTTCCGCAGGGCTCAAATTTTACTATTAAATCAGACGAATTTATTTCTGGACTCTCACAGTTTAGAGCTTTAGCTATAAGCCGGGCCGTTGTGGTTTTTCCTATTCCGCGTGAGCCTGAAAAAAAGTAAGCATGAGGGGGGTTCCCTCCCGCAATTGCACCAGTAATAGAAGATACTACATGATTTAATCCTATCAATTCTGAAAATTTCTGCGGACGATATTTGGTATAAAACATTTGTCAGAAATTAATCCGATAACTCAAAAACTATCCGTTTAGGAATCAACTATCGCCTGTCTCAATGGTTATGTAATTTTTACCACCTTAAATTGATTTGCGTAAGTTATATTTTTTTACTCAAGAAGCTATTTAATTCAGCGGTGATAGATTCGTTAATCATTTTTAAGATCTTTTTTTTGTCGCCAGAAGATAATTTATGCAAAACATACTTAGAAGGATCTCTCCCAGTTTTTTGCACGCTGTCAGGTATTTTTGGATCTCTCACCCCGACACGCAGATGCCAGAAAGATTTGGATTTTAAATGATTTTCAACAGACAGGATGCCGTTATGAATATGGGATCCTCTGTCAAATACCAGTTTGTACTCGCCGACAGAAAGATCCAGCTCATCATAGACAATAACTACATTTTTCAACCCGACGTCGTAATATTCAACAAGCTTCTTTACTACACCACCAATCTCATTCATAAAACAAAGAGGCTTGGCAAGAACAACACCAGACACTGCTGGGAGGTCAATTCCCGAGTCTGACGGAAGTCGAGATGCCCCACGGGCTGCTTCTCCAAACACTGTTTGGAGGCTTTCCACAGAACTTTTACATATCTCCGCCCCAAGCTTCTTATCTAACTCCCATTTTGCATCAGAAAACCAAATCCTCTTCAGTTCATTAACAGTTTCCTTCCCCATGTTATGCCTCGCCCACGAATGTTCAGGCTCGGGATTTCCAAGTCCGACGATCAGTTCCATATCCATAAGGGTATTATACATTGAATACTAGAGCTATTGGAGCAATTGTCGGCGACTCAGGTGGGGAAGTTCAAACTTGAACTCTAGGACAATAGCTAGAGCGAATTCCTGGTGTTGCATCTAGATTTATCCAACAGGTCTGCGTATGCTTCGTAACTTTTTTCATGAAACTGCTATCATTACACTATGCAATTTGAGGTTAAAAAGAATTCAAAAATAAATGTTCATTTTGTCGGGGATGATGAGATTCAGAGATTGAATAAGAAGCATTTGAAAAAGGATTATCCAACTGATGTTTTGTCATTTAGTATAAATGAAAAGATTCCTGATGGAGAATATTATATCGGGGACGTAATTGTAAATATTGATCAGGCAAAAAGACAGATGAAGAACTACGGCAATAAGGACATTCGCCACGAAATTGCAGAGCTTGCTGAACACGGAATACTTCACCTTTTAGGAATACATCACAAGAAGTAACTTCGATTCCAGAATTAATTACTTGGGATAAGCTGGGAATGTGCTTGAGGAAGCAGACTCTCGCAGGCCTGATGGAGTATTCGAATTGATATATTCAATTACATCGGTATCAGGCCGAGAGCGAGGAAGTTGATTCGGCAAACTTCCGTGCCTATCCGCCTTTGGAGGACTGCTTACGCAAGCACTTCCCGGCATATCTGTTTCATTTAGATTTATAATCTATGAGGATGTACCAGAGGTCAGTCTTTTTACAATCTCAGAAACCTTTTTCCCTTCAGCTTTTCCTTTTAACTTGGCCATTGACGCGCTCATTACAGCACCAAAATTAAGTGGAGTTTTCCTGCTGGACGTCATTTCAGAAATTATCTGCTTCACCGCACCCTCTATCTCTTCATCCGAAAGCTGACTCGGAAGATACTGCCCTATAATCGAAATCTCGTATTTTTCCTGCTCTAAAAGTTCCAGACGTCCTGCTTTTTCATATATTTCAGCGGATTCTTTGCGCTTTTTGTGCTCACGGCTGAGAATGGCTGTCTTGGCAGTTTCATCAAGCGTTTTGCCCTGCGGATACAAAGCTATTTCGGCATTTTGAAACTCAGCCAGCAAAAGCCTTATAGCATTTGCCTTTTTCAAATCCCTTTCGAACATTGCCTTTGTGAGGTCTTCTTTCAGCCTTTCTAAAATCATGCTTAATTATACTTGTTATATTTGCGGATGCTTGCTTTTCTGCGCTTTTCCCTTTCTCTGCGTTGTTTTGTGGGTTTAACGTAATATCGGTTGTCGGTCAGTATCTGCATGTCTTCTTCAACCATATTTTTTAATTCCCTTAAAGCTTGTTCAACTGACATTTTTGATTCTTTAAGGTTTATTTCGGCACCTTTTGCCGCCATTTAAAAACACCTCCCGGATAAATTACTATTGCAAATTCAAAGTGAGCCTACAGGTTTAGCTTTGCCCTGCCCGTAGCCTCCTTTTTGCCTAGCACTCCTTATGGAGTGATTGGTTATGGCAAAAAGTATAATCAACTACCGCGAGCTAACGCACGCGGTATGCTGTAATACTCGCTCCGCTCATATTATAATTTTTACTCTTTTTTGGCAAATCCAGCCCTATCTGACATCCGATAACACGCATATTGTTTCAGGTACATACCCAAATTGTCTTCTACAGATCATCTGCGGGACGCCAGCCTTTTCCGCCTAAGATATGGATATGCTCGTGATCGATTATGTTATATCCCGCTCCGTTTATTACCAGCCTATATCCTGTTTTATCAAGCTCCTTCATTTTCAAGATTTTTTGCACAACCAGCATCATTTTATCCCAAAAATTCTCGAAGGAACCCGTTATCATGTCCCGTTTTGAAAAGTGACTTTTTGGCATCACAAGCAAATGCACAGGAGCCTGCGGATTAATATTTTCGAACGCAATAAACTCATCATCTTCGTAAGCAATCTTAGCCCGAGCCTTTTTTTCGGCAATATCACAAAAAATACAATCCATGGTGGTATTATAACACTGGATTTAGAACTTAGAGCATAAAGACCTGAATAATTTAAAAATTAAAGAAATCTAATAGGCCTGCGCAAAGACCCACCTGCGGGAAGATTCTTTTCCACAGTAAATACATTTGCCCTTTTCTGTCTTGGCATCAAGCGGAAGGCATCTAGTCGTGGCTTTCGTCTCTTCTTTTATCTTCATTTCACAATCTTCTGACTCACACCAGAAAGCCTCAATAAAACCCCTGCTTGTTCTCATAATTTCCTTGAACTGATCATAGGCACCTACCCTGTGCGTATTCGCTTTAGTAAACTCGCGGGATTTTTCGAAGAGACCATCTTGTATATCTTTAAGTAAGATTTCTATATACTTTTCCAAATTGTTGAACTTAACCTTCTCTTTTGTGCCTAGATCCCTTCGATAAACTGTTGCCGATTGCTCCTCGATTTCCTTTTTGCCAAGTTCAATCCTTACAGGGATACCTTTAAGCTCCAATTCATTAAGCTTCCAGCCATATGTATGTTCTTGTCTTTCATCTAATCCCACTCGGTAAATCTTTTCCAAATTCGCTTTTATTTCCCACGACTTGCTTATTAATTCAGTATCTTCCTTAGATTTTGACAAAACTGGAACAATTACTATCTGTAAGTACGCAAGATCAGGAGGAATAACTAATCCATTATCATCTCCGTGCGTTAAGATTAACCCTCCTATGCTTCTCGTGGACAATCCCCAGCTAGTCTGCCAAACATAATCCAATTTGCCATTTTTATCCGTAAAATTGACCTCAAAAGGCTTCGAAAAATTCTGCCCGAGATCGTGAGTGGTACCAGCCTGAAGCGCCTTGCCACCAGGAAGCAATACTTCATAAGTATAGGTTTTCTCTGCTCCTGCAAACTTTTCTGACTTGCTTTTTATGCCGGCTATTCCGTATATAGCAAAATGGTTTTTATATAAATCAATATAAGATTTCAACGCCCTTTCCGCTTCTTCAACAGCCTCTTTGTGAGTTGCATGCGCAGTATGAGCCTCCTGCCATAAAAACTCGGTGGTCCGCATAAAAAGATATGTTCTTTTTTCCCATCTGACAACGTTATTCCACTGATTTATCTTCATAGGAAGGTCACGGTAGCTTTGAATCCATTTCGAAAATTGATGATACATTATTGTCTCTGAAGTCGGTCTTACAGCAAGCGGTTCAGCAAGATCTTCTCCTCCTCCTTTTGTTACAACTGCCAGCTCTGGTGAAAACCCTTTAGCATGCTCTTTTTCTTTTTCAAGGAAACTCATAGGAATAAAAATGGGAAAATAGGCGTTTCGTACACCTGCTTTTTTAATTTCGGCGTCAAAAATTCGCTGGACATTTTCCCATATTGAATACCCATCCGGCCTTATAACCATACATCCTTTTACAGGAGAATAATCTGCAAGTTCAGCCTTTAATATAACTTCGTTATACCACTTGCTGACGTTTTTGGATTTAGGAGTTAAATTCATTTAATGAATTGTACCAACAATTGCAGTAAAACTGTATGTTATAAAACTGACATCTTGATAAACTAATTCTAAACTTTTCAAAAAGGGGCTTGGATGAGCCGTTTTTTAGGGACGAGGGTAAACGGGGTGACCCCTATAAGCGACGGATGTCTTTTACTGTTATCAAAAGCAGAAGTGCGAGAAGAAGGAAATATCCGATTTGGTGGGCGCGGGCTTCAAGTTTCTGGGATGGGCGTTTGCCGGTTATCCATTCTGAAACTACAAAAACGAGCCTTCCGCCGTCAAGCGCTGGAATAGGCAGAAGGTTCATAATACCAAGAGACAAAGACAAAATCGCTGTCAGATCAAACATAGTTGAAACTACTCTCTTGCCTCCAGACTCAATAACAGATCGTACCACTCCGAAAATTCCTACTGGGCCTGACACGCCTTCGGCAACTATTCCGGCATCACGGGATTGTATGCTCGCAGAAATCATCCCTCCAAATACCGAAATTGCATATCCTGTAATATTCCATCCGTGCAAAAATCCTGCAAAAACGCGATCAACTCCAGTATTATAATCAAGGATAACAGCGTCAGACAAGGCTATTCCAAGCGCCGGCTGTTTCAAATCTCCGTTGTAAACTGGCACAACGGTATAGTCATTTTTATCTCCTGAATTTATGTTTACTGTATCAAGGATCACTTTCTCCCCTGCTTTATTCTCAACGAATGCCCTAACTTCGTCGACATTCTGCGGATAGACAAAATCCTCTTTGTATGACATCTTGATAATCTTATCAGCAAACTGAACACCGGCTTTCTGCGCGGGAGAATCACTTTCTATAAATGTGATGACATTCGGCGACGGCTCTGCCTTGCCAAAAGGAAAGTTATGATCCTGTAAAAGCAGTATCGGTGCCGATTTAAAACCATTTAATCCAAGAATAAAATAGAAGATAACTACTGCCAGAAGAAGATTCATAATAATCCCAGCAAGAAGGACAAGAGATTTCTGCCAAGGTTTTTTGTTAATAAAATTGGATTTGTCTTTGGGATTGTAGCCTTCAAAGTCTTCTCCTTTTATTTTCACAAATCCCCCAAGAGGAAGAAGGTTAATAGAATATATTGTACCTTTGATCTTTTTGCCCCATATCCGGGGAGGAAGCCCAATTCCGAATTCCTCGACATTAATTCCAAACTTCCGCGCCATTATAAAATGCCCAAGTTCATGAACAAAAACCAGAAGCGAAAGTATTAAAATGAAAATCAAAATCGAAGGAATCATGATTCGTGAAATAATCTTCTTACTGCGGGAGTCTTTCTAATATTAGAACAAAACGGCGATTTATACAAAAGGATCATATTTGCATAACTAATCTAACAACTTGATAACATAAAAATAAACTCGTCAAAAAAGACCTCAACAACAATATTATTTAGGGACAAGGGTAAACGGGGTAACCCCGGTATGAAGTAGACTCACAGCCTCATTAATTCCGCTTCTTTATCTTTTCCCATTTTTTCAAGCTTCTGGTTTGTCTGCGATACCGCTTCTTCTATCTGCTTTTTCTGCGAAAACATGTCGTCTTCTGAAATTGTTCCGGTATCTTCCATTTCTTCTACCGATTTTATTACGTCCTGGCGGATCGTCCTCACCTTTATTTTTGACTGCTCAACCAGCGCCGAAATTTCTTTGACTCTCTGCCTGCGGGTTTCTTCTGTCATAGGAGGGACAGGCACGCGTATAGCCTGGCCGTCATTGACTGGATTAAATCCCCTGCCCGATTTTCTTATCGCAGTTTCAATTTTTTCTAAGATGGACTTATCCCAAGGGGTAATAGTAATAGAAAGAGGATCATCAGCAGAAACCATTCCAAGCTCTTTAACCGGAAGAGGATCGGCTCCGTCATAAGCCACAACCATAATATCATCAACCAGAGAAGTGGTCGCCCGCCCTGACCTCATCTTGCTCAATTCAGAAGCTAGAAAAGACTCAATCTCGCTTAAATGAGAATCCAAATCATCTGCTTTCATGGTTTAATTAATAGCATAGAGAACCCAATAAGGCAATTAAGTAGATATCAAGCCTTGATAACCAAGAACAGCGATTAAATTATGGAGACGGCATAAATTAGCAAATTTCTTATTAATTAATCTGAGTTCATCTTTAGCTATTGCCTCTTCAGGAAATCTCCACGATTTACTTGCATGACTTTGGTTCACGCAATAAGTACTAAGAACTTGAAGCTTAATTGCAGCTAACAAGTTCGCTGGTGTTATATTCTTTCTAGTATCTATCAACTCAGTATCATCATCGCATTTATCACACCTAACAAATTTCCAAAAATGAGTGTAAACAAAGGATGGTCTTAAGAGATTAAGATTTAGAGCCATTTTAGCGAAATCGGTAGCGAGGAGTCTAGCTTGTTCGCGCACTTTAGTATCTTCTGCTTCATCACGCAATAGCCTTAAAAAAGTCGGGAAATAATTTTCTTTTGGTGGTTTAAAACCAGAAATTGTAGTAACTATTTCAATTGATCGAAGATCAAGATGGTACTGTACGAGAAGTGCTAAGGCTTCTTCTAGCGTATTTCTGCTTATCACGACTGCTTCTTCGACTAACCTTGGGACATCTCCATCTAAAATTTCTGGCCACCTTCTATCCAGAAAACCAAGTTCTTGGTCGATAGTCACACCAGATGATGATTCAATTGTGGCCACCACCCCTTTTACAAATTCAGCGGTGTCAATACCGACCCATGTAGGAGAATCAGCTCCTCCGGATTTACAAACTTCATCTGGATCTGGCATAAATTTTAAGCAGGAAATAAAGCTAAATTAACCCAGCTACTTTATCGGAAAAAACACTCTATTATAATCATGACCTGTATTCTCTTTCTAACTCTAAAGCACATTCGTAAATTTCCCAAACTCTTCCGACCCTCCCATAACTATCTATGACATGATGCACATATGAAAACGGCTGTTGTGAATAAATCAGCTTAGCATCTCTTTCACGCCGCTCACATTCTAAGTACGCTGCAGCCAGATGTAATTTCAGGGCTTGAAGCAAATAAGTAGGGCATACCCTAGTAAGCTCCAACTCACGTCGTAAATCATGTTCTTGGTTAACGAGATCCGTTTTAAATACGTATGCAAATTTAATAGCTCTAAGGCTTACAATTGCTAACGAATCAATCAAGTATCTTGCCAGAGCATCACTTTCGACTCTCGTTTTCTGGTCATTACACTCGTTACGGAGCAGCATGAATCCGGATTTTCTTAAAGACTTTACAGCTTCGTATGGATCGGTTTTTCTTGTATTCAAGAGCCTCATCGTTCTATCTGTTCCTTTAAGAAGGGCTCGCGCTCTTCCTACAGCATTGCATGATTGTAATTTTAAAACTTCACCCATTTCGCAAAGGACTTCCTCAACTATCTTTCTGGATTTCACAACTTTTCCCACTAGATCCTTATTTTCAAAATCTAACCATAATGAAGGAACTGACAGACCATCTTCAGCAGCATGATCTAACATAACTCTATACAAATTGATCATCTCTATATAATTATTCAGTTCTATTAAATCTGAGCGGATTTTTGATTCTTCTGCTAAATCAATTTCAGGATCAGACAAACTACGAACAACAGACTCGTAACCTATACGCGCATCTAAAACATATAACCCCATTAGTAAAAACAAATCGTGTGCAATGTGATCTCTGCTTGAAGATTCGTCCACCTCTAATGCATTCTGGTGACCACTTAAGAGGCCGTCCAGTAGATTGTCAACTTCGTCTCTCTCAAGATAATTATGATAGTCCGTAATAATATCTGATAAACCTAACAGCAATTCCCCAAAAAAATCTTCATCTGTTGCGTACGGAAGCAGCCTATACGTTCGGATCATCTGGACAACTACTTCAAATCTTTCTTTTCCTGAAAGATATTCTTGAAATTGTCTTGTAAGAACGGGCATACTAATACCATCCAGCGCTGTATTTATTTCGCCAGATAGCCATTTTGCTATACGATCCCCAGCCTTAATATAGCCATATGTATTGAATATCGAAGTAAAATAATCGTCGACCTGCTGTCTTTCTAAGGGGATGTCAGATTTAACTCCGTGTTCTCCTGGAACATTTGTTCCGCAATTGCGAAGGAAGGATTCTACATCATCTACTACATGATCCTTGTAGTCACCTGGTATATCGTCTTTGTCTGTATGCATTTGCAAAAAGGCAGTTTTAGATGCTATATCTCAACTCTTGAAACCTGGGAAAGTGTTATATTCTCTCCTATTTTGGCTATAGTTTCGGTTAAAAGGTCTTTTATTTTTTTAGAAGGATCTCTTATATAGTCCTGCTCTAAAAGATCTTTTACATCTTTTGGATCCATTGCTGCCGTCTGCATAGCAATTTCTGTCCCAAGCTTTTCGAATTCGTCAGTTTTTGCAACAAAATCTGTTTCGCACCCAAGTTTTACCAAAGCCCCCACTTTTCCATTGGCGTGAATATAAGCAAAAATTCTTCCAGCCTTTATTTCTCTGTCAGATTTTTTTGCAGCTCTCTCTATTCCTTTCTCACGCAAATAATCTTTAGCCTTTTTAAAATCGCCTCTGGTTTCTTCTAGCGCTCTTTTGGCATCCATTACTCCCGCGCCTGTTTCTTCTCTTAGTTTTTTAATGATTTTTATATCCATAAACAACCTCAAAGGTTAACTTGACTTTTTCTTTCGAGATTTCGCCTTTTTAGGAGTTTTTCCTGCTTTCTTTTCAGCTTTTGAAGCTTCCTTCTTTTCTTTTTTCAAAGCCTTTGCCGGCTTTTTTTCTGGATTTTCTTTTGCTTTTGCAGTTTCTTTTTTCTTCTCTGCCGTTTTGGGAGACTCCTCCTGCACCGGCTTTAATTCATGCACTGCAGGAACTTTAATATCTTCTTTTTTTACTTCAGCAGATTTGGCTTTTGCCGATTCAAACTCTTTGTATCCCTGCCCTATCACAGAGCATACTGCTGACAAAAACAGCTCAATTGATTTAAGGGCGTCGTCGTTACCGCTGACTGGATAATTAATATCATCAGGATTGCAGTTGGTATCGATAAGGCCGACTACAGGGACGTTTACAATATTTGCTTCGTGGACTGCGGTTTTCTCGCGTTTTGGATCAATAACAACAATTGCAGATGGATTTGAATCAAGCGAAGCAATTCCACCGACAAGCTCTTCGAGCTTCTCTACCTTGCGGTTAATTAAAAGGCGTTCTTTTTTGGTGTATTTGTTAAAAGTTCCTTTATCTCTGCCTTCTTTTAGATTCTTCAACTCATCCCGGCTCTTTTTGACTGAACTGAAATTAGTGAAAGTTCCGCCAAGCCACCTTACATTCACAAACATAGCCCCCGACTCCTGCGCATATTTTTTGACCATTCCGGACGCCTGTCTTTTTGTACCGACAATAATTATCTGCTTGCCGTTTTTGGCAAGATCATAAAGAAATTCACAGGCGGTTTTAAGAAGGTCTGCTGTTTGATAAAGGTCAATAATGCTGGTCTTATTTTCAGTTGAATAAACAAACTTATCCATTTTAGGATTACGCCTTCGCGTTTGATGCCCGAAATGGACTCCAGCTTCTATCATCTCTTCAACAGAAGGTATTTTCATATTAGCGTTTATTAACTTTTAATGTCTGACAATAACTGCCCCTTTACCCTCTGACTAGACAGTAAGATCAGGAGCACGTCTAGTCATGATGTGATAGCGGAATGATAGCAAAGATAGATGCATAGAGTCAAACTAACGATGCTGACTTCTCTCGGCTTGGATGTTTGAAGCTGAAAAATCATCTATTTAAGGACAGCTAATCCGTTATTGTTGCCACCAAGACTTCTTTTTTCTTTCCTTCTCTTCCTGCCAATCCTCGACATCGCGGTTGAGCTTTCTAGCCACCTGTTCAAGTTTGATAGCCCGATCAGAATCGTCATCTTCCCTTGCCTGCATAGCTTTCCCTCTTAACTCGGCAGCCTCTCTGCTCTTTCTATTTATTTGCTCCTCTTCACTACCTTTACCACCACTCAAAGCATCGGATTGATCGTCCTCTCCGGATCTTTTGCCAAAAGGCTTCCAGTAACAAACATTTTTTCCAGGCGTACCATCAGTAAAGCCATCTGTCTTATTAAAAGTATCTTCTTCTCTGCGATCTACCCCAGCCACTCCTATACACTCAGGTTGAAATTGATTCATGATTTTTATTTGAATTAGCTTAATTAATATGGATATTATACGTTATTTATGTTATAGGTCAACCTTTCGCACTATAACGCTTTTGGATGACACTTATAGCCCTGCTATAAAATTCAAATAATTACTCATGTTTATACAATCAAAAGATGCTTTGGGATATGCTAGAGTCCATCCGTTCGGCTTTTTAACTTTTTTCCCGCCATATTTGAATTCAAAACCCTTTAAAGATCCTTCAGAATCTTCTATATAGTCAAGTTCAGCACCCGTATATAATCTCCAGAAGTACGATGATGCATATTTCTGAATATATGCCAGGTACTTGATTCTTTCTACTATTATAAAGTTTTCCCATAACTGCCCTGCGTCGACTCGGTCTTTTATTGGTTTCATATTATCAATAAGAATATTTCGAATACCTAGATCATAAAAATAGATCTTGTCCATTTTCGTTACTTCTTTTCTTAAATTGCGGTTAAAACCGCCTAGACTAAAAATTACGTATGACTTTTCTAGATAATCAATGTATCGTGAAATGGTATCTTTACCCATTCCTAAGCTTGAACCAAGTTCAGACATTGATACTTCGGAGCCAATTTGAAATGCCAGCAATTTTAATAAGTCCCTTATTTTTGATGAATTTCTTATGTCTCCCAGTTCTAACAAATCCTTATATAAATAACTATCACTAAGATTTTGCAGATATTCTCTTTTATTATTTTCGCCGACTATAGAGAAAATCTCAGGGTAAGATCCATATATCATGCGTTCTTCCAACTGTGCATCGAGTTCAAATTTATTAAGGAATGATGATAATTCAAGAAAAGAAATCGGGTATAACTTGTAAGTCAATATCCGTCCAGTCAAAGGCTCGCTGATTTTGCTTGCTAAATCCAAAGAAGACGATCCTGTAACAACAACCTTTAAATTCTTAAAATTATCCAAGATTATTTTAAGATTAATACCTATCTCAGGTATGCGTTGCGCTTCATCAATAAATAATAAATCATACCCCTCGGTAAAGTTTTTAAGCTTATTTACATCACGACTTGACAATATGTCGAAATACTTACTTTGGTCAGCATTAACCATAAGGGTTCTTAGCCCAAGAGAGCGAATTATTTCATTTGCGAGTGTGGTTTTCCCAACCTGCCTGGCACCGTATATAATAACCCCCTTATTAGTAGTTGTTAAAGCCTCAATAACAATGCTTTTTAAAGATCTATTTAACATCTTACATAAAGACTACCAGGAACCCAGATAGGCGTCAAGCGGAATTCGTGCGATTTCCACTCATATATGTGCGCAATTCGCGCGAATTGCCGGCAGAAGTTATTTTGCCAGCCGATAAAGTTGCAGAGGCAGAGAGCAAAAAATATAAGAGCTAAACAGTTTAGGAAGGTATGCCTTTGGATTATTTGTCTGTTTTTTGTTCCATAATTAGCAACACCATGTGTTCATAAGGAAGCTGAATTAAGAAATTTGCGGTTGCCACTCCCTTGTATCAGCTACTAAGAACTCATAATCACCTGTTTCCAGAAGGCGTTTGTCAACAAATCTTAATCTTGCTTCATCACCTGATTCTCGCATCAACTCACTCAGTCTGCCTGTTGAATCGTCCGTTCCACTTGTAAGAAGGACACTTCCATGTGTCTCAAGTATCCTTCTTACAGCCCCTTCTGTATAAGGTCCACCAGATCTTCCATATGGATTCAGATTCCAATCGAAAACTCCACGGTCAACGTCAGGATTTTCTTCTAGAAATCGAAGAGCTTCCTCGTTACTATCAAATGAAAACACCATATATTCTTCGAGCCCCAGACGTATCAAACGACGCCGATGTAATCGTTGGAAAGTCTCATCGTCATCTAGTATTATGCATTTTGACATACCATTATTATACCCCATAGGAAGCTATTTCTCACTATTTGTACTAACAAGACTTGGAGATTAATAAGTTGCCCTGTCATCTTATAATTGGCGAAAAAATGAAGAAATATGAACAAACTAAAAAAGCCACAGGAATTTATTTCTTCGGTTTTGTCCAGCTGGCGAACTTGCAGTCGGGGTAGCGCGAGCATCCGTAAAATGTTCTTCCTTTTTTGGTTTTTTTATAAACTACTTCACCGCCTTGTTTTCCACCGCATTCGGGGCATTTCATACCAACTTTTTTATCTATCTTTCTTGTGTACTTGCACTTAGGATAATTCTCGCAGGCAATAAACTGCCCGAAGCGCCCGGTTTTAACAAGAAGCTTTCCCTGGCATTCAGGGCATTTTTCATTTAAGTTATCAAGTTCCTTTTGCTGATCTGCATTTGGATTTCCTTCACCCGTGTTATCTTCTATCGGCCTTGCATACTGGCAGTCGGGAAACTTTTCACAGCTTAGAAACCTTCCGTATTTGCCAAGTTTTACTACCAGCTTCCCTTTTTTGCATTCAGGACACTTCTCTTTGGTCTTCTCTAATACAACGACATCCTCCTTTTTAATTTCCTTCTTCTTGGCTATTAAAAGCTTTTCAAAAGGAGTATAAAAATCCTTGATAAGCTTCTTCCAGTTAAGCTTTCCAAGTGCGACCTCATCGAGATTCCCTTCCATTTCTGCAGTAAAATCAATATCAACAATCTGCGGAAAATGCTTTGCCAAAAGGTCATTTACCACCATCCCATTGTCAGTCGGGTATAAAACCTTATCCTCTTTTTTTACATATCCCCTCGCCTGAATCGTGTCAATAATAGAAGCGTAAGTTGACGGACGGCCGATTCCAAAACGCTCAAGCTCTTTAACAAGAGACGACTCATTATACCTGGGCGGAGGAGTCAGTTCTTTCGCCTCGCTTTCGGCTTTTGCCATATTCAGCCTACCCCCGATTTTTACATCAGGAATTTCAACATCACGGTTTTTCGAATGGTAGACCTTTAGAAATCCGTCAAAAACAAGAATTGAGCCGGAAGCAGAGAAAGTGTAGGCAGAGACTTTATTCGGAGACATTTTAGCTTTATCGACCGCCTCATTTTTAGACCCGTCTATTTCGACTCTTGAATTAGAGTAAACCGCTGGGGACATCTGAGTCGCAACGGTTCTCCTGTAGATTAAGTCGTAAAGCTTTCTTTCTTGTGGTGTAACCGATTCAGGTAATTTTTCGGCTGATATCTGTACAGAAGTCGGTCTTACTGCCTCGTGAGCCTCTTGAACACGAGCCGATTTTTTCGCCCTGTAATACCGTTCGGTGTTAAAAAGATACTTAGAGCCGAACTCTCCATTTATGTAATTTCTCACCTGCTTAACAAACCCCGGGTTGATATTCACGCTGTCTGTTCTCATATATGTTATGCGTCCGCCTTCGTAAAGCCTTTGAGCTATTTGCATTGTTCTTTTCGGAGAATATCCCAGATTTGACGCTGCTGACTGCTGAAGGCTGGCTGTAGTAAATGGAGGACTTGGATGACTTCGGGTTTCTTTTTTCTCTGCTTTTGAAACGGTAAATGCGCAGGATTTTAGGTCTTTTAGAATCTTGTCAGCTTCTTGCTGAGATGAAATGGCTGTGCACGATACAGAATACTGCCCGGCAAAAAGGTCGTACTTTTTCTTTTCATAAATTGATTTGCCGTTGATTTTAGACAGTCGGGCGCCTATGGCGCCTGTGGCACCTATGGCAATCGCAGAAGTCATCGCAGTAGGCGACCCGAATTCTCCTATAATCTCAAAGTACAAAGACTTCTTAAACTTCTTAATCTCCCTTTCCCTTTCTACTATAAATCGGACAGCAACAGACTGGACTCTTCCCGCCGATAGACCGTATCTTATTTTCTCCCATAGAAGCGGGGACAATTTATATCCAACCAATCTATCTAAAACCCTTCTGGCTTGCTGGGCATCGACTAAAGACATATCAAGACGCCGGGGGGTTTTAAATGCATCCAAAACAGACTCTTTTGTAATTGAATCAAACGTCACACGATAAATCTTTGGATTATGGCCCAAAGAATTTTTGAGCTTACCGGCAATTTGAAAGTTCTGGCTGTCTGCGAGCTGCACTATCGAAGGAGACTGAGCTGCCGAAGGAGACTCATCCTTCAAGTCATTGTCATTATTCATAACATACGCAACATGCCAGGCAATCGCCTCGCCTTCACGATCCAAATCAGTTGCCAGATAAATTGAGTCAGAAGTTTTAGCCTCTTTTTTCAGATCCCTGATTACATCCTTTTTGTCAGGAGCATTTATGTATAACGGAATAAAATTGTGCTCGACATCTACTCCAAGAGACGACTTCGGCAGGTCGCGGATATGCCCGACAGACGAAACTACCTTGTAACCTTTTCCTAAAAAATCAGACAGCTTCTTGGTTTTTGACGGAGATTCAACCACAACCAGATTTTTCATACTCATACAGTTTACCAGTGTACAGGGATTGTCAAGCTATTTTTTTGTATGCTATTAGACGAGTCATGTTTTGCCAGACCAAGAAGCTCTAACGAGGTAACGGCAACATTAAGGCTTGCTGGGCTCATTTTTGTTTCAAATAGCAGGTCATCAAGTGTAAGAGGATTGGTCTCGTTTTTCAAAATTTCCCAAACTGTTAGTTCGTTCTCAGAAAGATTAGGTAAAGAAGTCTGAAAGGCCGTGGAGTTTCCTTGGCTTGAGGAGTTTGTGGAGCTGGTGATACCAAGGTAATTAAGAATATCCAAAGGAGAATCTACCGGGATTGCCCCTTGCTTCAGAAGCTTGTGCTTGCCTTTGCTGACATCGCTAAAAATGGAACCTGGGACAACAAAAACTTCTTTTCCCTGCTCAAGCGCGAATCCCGCAGTTATAATGCTCCCAGAGTTTTCTGATGCTTCTATTATTACGACTGCCTTAGAAAATGCAGACACAATACGGTTTCTTCGAGGGAATGTCCATACTTCGGGAGTTTGAAAGTCTTCGTATTCTGAGATTACGACACCGCATTTTTTTGAAATGATTTCGTCTGCTACCGGTCTTGCATACCGCAGTGTTTTTAGATGGTCAAATCCATATCCGAGAACGGCTATAGTCCGGCCGCCGGCCGAGATTGCAGCCTTATGCGCACAAAGGTCGACACCATACATTAACCCGCTGGCAATAGTCACGCCGGCGGCCGCCAATCCACCAGCAATGTATTCACACACATCCCTTCCATACTGTGTTATCTTTCTTGAACCCACAACTGCAACACATACCGAATCCTCTAAAGCAAAACCACCGGCAATATTAAGCATTTTAGGCCGTGGCTCGCTTCCAAAACACATTTTTTTTAATATATCCTCCTCTTCTTTTCCCAATTTTCCCCGCACGCATGAAATTTTAAATCTTTTCGCATCGTCACCATCTATATGGTCACCTTCACCACCCCGCAACGGGTATCTTATATTTATTCTTCTAATATCATTATTGTTAAGCATCATATTAAACCTGTTAAATCAAGATTTACAACCTTCTTGACACATTATATTTTCTGGGGATTAACTTAATCGAAACAAAATATTAACAAAGACAAAACTTTTTACTAACCAGAAGTCAACAAAAAATGAATCTCCAGTTGCAGCAGTAATTCAGACAGTTTCACAAGTGTCCGATCTCGGCTATTATTTACTATGCCTAAGGCGAACTCACGAAGTGAAGGCATAGGAAACCACCAACTTTAGTTGGCGGTATTCACTTCGCTGCTATAAAAGCCTTTGTCATTGTATTTATAGCAAAAAAGTGGTTTAATTCTACAGTTATGGGAATATCTTGCGACATTTGCGAAAAAAGTCCTCTTAGAGCAAAAAAGGTTACTTTAATCTGGGGACTAAAATACCGCTCTATTGTGCGCCGAAAGCCGAACCTGCGGAAGACGGTTTTAAATGTTGAGGGTGAAAACACAAAGGCAAAAGTATGTGCCAAGTGCCTGAAATCGATCAAACGAGGCAAAATCAAAGGGCTTAGCATGCCCCTGTATCCAGGTGAAATCAGAGAGGAGAAAAAAGCAGGTGTACAGGTTGCTGCAAACTCCAAGCCCGAGATTGACTCAAAGACTAAGGGAAAAGCTACTTCCAAAGCCAAGAGTCGTAGAAGCTCCTTCTTAAAGACATAAATATTAGCCCTACTCAACCAGATATCCTATCCCGTGAATTGTCTCGATATAGCTTTCATTAAAGGGCTTTTCTATTTTATCCCTTAAGCGTTTAATATGGACATCAACTGTATTGGTAAATGGACTTGTTGCGGTATCCCAAACATTTTCTAGAATTTCACCGCGTGTCAGAACTCTCCCTCTATTTAATAGCAAGAACTCAAGAAGCTGCAGCTCTTTTTTCCGCAGAGTGAGCCTCACACCTTTATGAGCCGCAATGCGTCTGTTGCGGTCAAGATGCAGATTTCTGATTTGAATATTCTCGAGATATCCATTGCTGCTGTTGTAAGAACGTCTCAGGAGCGCCCTCATGCGGGCCTTAAGCTCTAGCGTACTGAAAGGCTTTACAAGATAGTCATCTGCTCCGTGTTCGAAAGCATCTCCTTTGTCTGACACAGCTGACTTGTCAGTGATTACTACAACGGGAACAGTCTTAAGCCTTGCTTTTAGAAGACTGCACAAATCCTCTCCATCCATATCTGGGAGTATAAGATCTAAAAGGATAATATCGTAAGAAGAGTTAATTATAAGCTGCTCGGCAGCAGCAGCAGATGAGGCAGCATCAACTATATAGTCGTCTTTAAGGATCCGGGTCAAGGCCTTTCTGGTTCTGGGATCATGATCTATGATCAACGCCTTCATGTTTTTATTATATACTAAATAAATTACAAAACTCTGACAAGAAAATGAACAAAGCGAAACAGGATAATATCCTAATAATTAACACTATTTGAAAATCGGCCTTTAATATAGAGATTCAGTTTAATGAAGCAGGTTAATTTGGTCTAAGGCCTCGCAAAATAGATTCAATAGATTCCCCATGACTACCGACTATCAGTCATAAAAAAAGCGACTGGTATTGTCCCAGCCGCTTCATTTTTCATCAAAGCTAGCTTTCATAAAGTTATTTCTTCCCTTTCTTCTTAGCTTTCTTTGCTTTCTTTTTTGCTGGCATCAACCATCACCACCTATTTAAAACAGTTCCTTAGACCTTGTATCTAAAAAACCGCAATTAAAGGACAGGTCAAGGGAGTGACAATCCACAACCTTAATCAAAACTATGGCCTATATGCGCAAGATGTCAATACTTTATTACTTCATATAGGATGCGTCGAATATTTCCGTCGTTTAAGCGCTATTTAATGACGGTGTTAAAACGATTTCATTAAATTGGGATAAGAATTTGAAAGCTCCCGTTTGACTCGGTCGCCGAAGGCGACTGGAGACTTCTCTTCTGGCAGGCCTGCTGGGACTCGGTCGCCGAAGGCGACTGGAGACTTCTCTTCTGGCAGGCCTGCTGGGACTCGAACCCAGAATAGCGGTTTTGGAGACCGCCGTGATACCAATTTCACCACAGGCCTATGCAGGAATATTGTACTTAAACTTCAGCTCAATATCCATATGCTCATTCTTGAGCCAGAACCTCATAATAACCCTAGACGGAGCATATATATGGAGCATTTAGCAGACAGCGCTCGAAAAGATTATTTCAACCTCGTAGATTCTTTATGCACGGTGCGCTTTCTACACCACTTGCAGTATTTCTTAAGGGACACTTTATCGGTGGTGTTAATTTTGCTTTTTTCAGAAATATAATTCTGATGCTTGCATTCGGGGCAGACAAAAAGCAGAAGCTGGCGTTTCCCTTTTTTTGCCATAATTCTAATTTCAATAATTACCCAAAGACATAGAGTATTTTAGCACAAGCAGGGATCATTCGCAGTCCAAAACACAGACCTGGAGTTTGATATCCCCGATAAGCCGAAAAAAGTCCCCATAACAGGGACTTTATCAAAGCAATCATAATACCACCCGCTGTGCCGTACACTCAGAAGTCGACCACGTTGCGTCAACCTGGGCAAGTCTCTGTGCTGTGCAAACACGTTCGCACGGCAACTCAAGACACCCGCAATAAGCATCTGTAGTGATCGCTTATATTGATATACGAGCACTGCAGGTTTGTGACTGTCATCACAATTTTTATTTTACATTCATGACATATTTTGTCAATAAAAAGGCCGTTCCTATGGGACTAGAAAAAATCTGGAGCTAGCGGTCGGATTCGAACCGACGACCTGCTGTTTACAAAACAGCTGCTCTACCAACTGAGCTACGCTAGCAGAATCTGGAGCCTCCTTTCGGAATTGAACCGAAGACCTCGTCCTTACCATGGACGCGCTCTAACCATCTGAGCTAAGGAGGCCAATTCAACTTTCCCCCTGGAATTAAGGAGACAGTCAGCTCATTAAAATCCTCATAATTTTAGCATGCAGAGTACTAAGGCAGAAGAAGCCTTAAGGCGGTGTCAACAACAGGTCTGACTATCCTGCTGAATGCCCCGGTGATTAATAGGATTATAAGAATAAAAATGCCGTACCGGCGGGTTTCCTCCCATTTATGGACTAAATAGGATGGAAGTACTCCCGAGACAATTTTAAAGCCATCCAATGGCTCTATCGGCAGAAGATTAAACACTGCCAAAACCAGATTTATCGCGACGAAATACTGGACTACAGTCAAAATAAGGATAGATTGTATTGGCAGTATTCTCGCAACAACAGCCACAACAACAGCCATAACAATATTCGAAGCGGGTCCGGCAAATGCTATCAGACCCGAATCCCTGCGCGGATGCTTTAGATTGTAAGGATTAAATTGAACAGGCTTCCCCCACCCTATGCCGGCAAAAATCAAAAGCAAAGTCCCCAAAGGATCAAGATGCCTGAGAGGATTTAACGTCAAGCGCCCCTGCAATTTCGGAGTAGAATCTCCAAGTTTGACCGCAGCAAAAGCGTGCGAAGCTTCATGTACTGATATTGCTCCGATTATTGAAGCAAGGACAACAACCCCAGCAACAGGATTGCTCAAAAAAGTATCAAACAACATAGCTTAAAAAGTATAACATGGACAAGTGCCCCTCAAGGCTGCTAAGCATTGGAATTAACTTTATAAATGTGGAAACCCTACCACACAAAGCCGGACACAATAACCGCATATATTTTCGGGAAAAAGATAAAAAATCCAATTAAGATTGATCCGATAGCAGCAATTAAAACGCCTCCGGCAGAAACATCTTTTGCCACTCCTATAAGCTTGTCAAATTTACCTCCCGAAATTTCGTCGCCTATTGCCTCTACCGCTGTATTTACCATCTCCATTGCCATTACTATTGTGCTAATAACAAGGATGGCTAGGTATTCATATACCGTAATCTGATAAACGATTCCAAGGAGAGTTGCCAAAATAAAAAACAGCATATGAAACCTAAAGTTCGGCTGGGTTTTAAAAGCGAGTAAAATCCCGTTAAAAGCATTTTGAAAAGATATATCGTGCTTTTTGCGGTCGTATTTGACTGGCTCGATAGATTTAAAATCAGGCATTTCAACCATTGTACAAAATAATGGGATTGTGTGCTATTCTTTTGGGAAAATACTTCGGAGTATTAAAGATAAGTCATATAGCAACGACTAACTTCAGGCCAGAATTATGACTAAGTGATACCCACTCAGAAATTTCGTTACTTATATTAATATGTCTATGCACGCGGTTCCAAAAACCCTAGAGCAAACCCCTTTAGAAGATGGCCTTTTTAGTCTTGTAGAGACAGCAATTCCTATTATGAACGATAGTTTGGCAAAAGAGGGATACACCGCGGTCTTTCTGCTGGACATAGGCAGACGCACTGAAAAATTAGATCGAATAAGGCCACCTTACGAAGTAATCGTTATTATTTCAGACAAGTCTGGAGTTACCGCGGACAGGGCGCAAAGTAGAAGATTACTTAGCAAGGTACAAGAAGATGGCGGTGATACTGTATATTCTCCTCTACCTGACACAAATCACGAAATTTTTACAGGAAAACGATTTCTAGACCTTTCTCCGCATGTGCCAATACAATTGGGAGTTCTCCGAACAATGTACACTAGGTATCCCCCCAAAATTGATATTCTGCAAGAAAGATTCAGAGGAAGACTGGAAAAGCTTAAAGAAGCTAGGCTTTTCAATACATCGCTTTGCAGGGATTTACTCAAGACACTAGAGAACACAGTAGAGGCAAAACGCCGTGCCTGAAACAACCTCGGGGGTTGTTTGTTAATGAGCCGGCAACGAATCCCCCGTTTTATGCTATAATCTCGATGTGTTTGACCCAATCAAGTTCATCAAAGAAACACAAATTGAGTTGAAAAAAGTTACCTGGCCCACAAGACAGCGGGCAGTAAAGTTGACTCAGGTTGTAATAATTGTTAGCCTTATTGTCAGCTTTTATCTCGGAATACTTGATATAATGTTCGGAAGGCTCATCGGGCTTTTGGTTAAGTGAAGATTTTTTAATCAATTTTTAGTATATGCCTAAGAAGAATAAGAGAGAAAACCAAAAAGTTGAAGTTGAAGACAGAAAAAGCGCTCCAGCAGCGGTTAAGTTTACCGACAAAATAAACGAAAATGCTAAGTGGTATGTTATCCACACCTATTCAGGACACGAGAGAAAGGTTGCGATAACTCTTGGAGAACGCGCGAATGTAATGGACTTGACAGAAAAAATTAATGAAGTTTTAATTCCGACTCAGAAAAAAATCATAATTACACAAGGGCATAAAAAAGAAATTGATGAAAGAATGTTTCCCGGGTACATTCTTGTTAAAGCAGAGTTATCTGATAAAGTCTGGTACGCGATCAGATCAACACCAGGAGTAACAGGATTTGTCGGCGTAGGAAACCAGCCAGCTCCCCTTTCAAAAAAAGAGGTCGATTCGATAATTAAATTCATGAAAATTGATACACCAAAGTTTGAGGCCAAATTCAGCGAAGGAGATGCGGTTAAGATTAATGCCGGCGCGTTTAAAGACTTTTTAGGAAAAGTTAATAAAGTAATGCCCGATCAGGGAAGGCTTGAAGTTCTTGTTTCAATATTCGACAGAGAAACCCCAGTAGAAGTAGATTTTGCGCAGGTTGAACCTGCATAAAAACTTATGCCAAAGCTAAAAACTATCATAAAACTGAATATCACAGCAGGAAAGGCCAATCCGGCTCCCCCAATCGGCCCAGCCCTTGGACAGCATGGTGTTCAAATAATGCAGTTCTGCACACAATTTAACGAGCAGACAAAGGGCATGGAGGGAATTGTCCCGGCAGAAATAAGCATTTTTGACAACGCGTCATTCACGTTCATTCTTAAAACTCCTCCCGCTGCCAGTCTTATACTAAAGGCACTAAAAGCCGAAAAAGGATCAGGAGTTCCAAACCGCGAGAAAATCGGTAAACTCACCAAGGCGCAGATTAAGGAGATCGCCGAGGTTAAAATGCCTGATCTTAACGCAAACAACATAGAACAGGCAATGAAAATAATTGCCGGGACTGCCCGCAGTATGGGCGCAGAAGTAGAGAGTTAGATTTTGAATAAATAACAAGGGTTCATACTATTCACAGACCGCTAAACTATTATATGCAGAATAAAAACAGAAAGAAAGAAAGAATTTACGCTTTTATAGATAGCCAGAATTTAAACCTCGGAGTCAGGTCTCAAGGCTGGGTGCTAGATTTCGCAAGATTTAGAACATATCTTAAAGACAAATATAAGGCGCAAAAATCATATCTTTTTATTGGTATGGTTCCAAGCAATGAAGGACTATACAAGTACCTCCAGGAATCGGGATATATTCTGATATTCAAACCAACACTTGAGATAAATTCCAAAGACCGATTAATTAAAGGTAATGTTGACGCCGAATTAGTATTGCATTCGATGATCGAATATCCTAATTATGACAAGGCGGTAATAGTCTCTGGGGATGGAGATTTCCACTGCTTAATTAAATATCTAGATTCAAAAGATAAGATGATGAAATTAATTGTTCCTAATAAAAATGGATTTTCTTACTTGTTAAGAAAGTTTAGAAAGTATATTATCTACGTCAATAGCTTCCGTAAAAAGGTTGAAAATAAGGAGGATAAAAAAAGAGGGAATAACCTTCGGACAAAACCTTAGGCGTGCCCTCTCATCGTGATAGATATCTTATAACAAAAAAATGAGAGAAAGTCAATAAAAAGTCTAGCAACCAGTTACTAGTTACCAACATTATGGCTCAAAGAGTAGCAGACCACACAATTAAACCAGAAGACCTGGACAAGCTGGAAAAGAAACAGAAAAAGCAGAGCAAAAAAGGAGCCTCCAAAGAGCTGGAAAGCTGGGACAAACCAGTTTCAGACCAGAAAACTGAAGCAGGCAGCAAGGCAAAGATAGAGGGAGAATCTGACGAAAAGGACAGGGGCAAAAAAGAAACAGAGAAATCCCCTGCAAAGAAAAAAGCTGGCAAACAGAAAAAGAAAAGAGGAGTCAAGTACCTTAAGGCTAGAAAGTCCATTGATAAAGCAAAATCCTATAAAGTACTAGAAGCGCTGGATATTTTGAAGAAATCAGCATTCGCTAAATTTACTGAGACAGTTGAACTGCACGTTACACTGGGAATAGACCCAAAAAACTCTGACCAGAGGGTCAGATTTACGACCTCCCTGCCCTTTAGTACAGGAAAGATCATCCAGATACTTGTACTTTCTGATAATAACGAAGGCAAAAAGGATAATGTTTTGTACAGGGATATTTCAGCAGTAGATGAAATTCTAAACGGAAAGCTGAAGCCCGAGACAGACTTTAATATTATTGTCGCAACTCCTGCGTCTATGAAAGGGATAGCCAAAGCTGCAAAAATCTTGGGACCCAAGGGTATGATGCCATCGCCAAAAACCGGCACTATAACCGATAATCCTGAAAAGGTTTTAAAGGACTTATCTAAGGGGCAAATTGAAGTAAAGAATCAGCCTAACCACGCGGTAATTCACCAGATAATCGGTAAAATAAACTTTAATAAGGAGGATCTTGAAGCAAACATTAATCACCTGCTTGAAGAAATCCAAAAAAATTCGCCGGCAAAAATGAAAAAGAAGCTGATTTTAAAAGCGTACATTGCGACGACTATGAGCCCAAGCATCAGACTGGACATTTAAATCAGCTCTCGGAGCAAAGCGGAGTTGTTTGACTTCAGACTATGTGTTAGAATCTCAACGTCCGAAGACAGCAGGGCACCCGGTTAAATGTATACCCTGCCGAGGAAGAAGATTCCTTTAATATACTAAACAAATATGAAAAATTTAGAAGCCAAGAAAAAGCTTGTTGACAAGCTTTCTGATGATCTTAAATCTTCGGCTGACAAATCAAAACCATCTGCTCTCGTTTTTGATTATTCAAGGATTACAGTAAATGAGCTTTCGGATCTTCGAAAACAGCTAAAAGAAACCGGCTCAAGTTTAGTAATTGTTAAAAACACATTAATTAAAAGAGTATTACAAAAATTTAATATCCATACCGAGGATGAAATAAAGGGACAGCATGCCCTTATGATCCCTGGAGGCAATGATCTGATTTCTCCTATTAACATTCTTTACAAGTTCATTAAAAAGTCAGAAAAAGGAGCAATAGATATAGGTATATTAAACGGTGATGTCATCTCTTCACTAAGGGTAGAACAGCTTTCGAAACTTCCCACTAAGGAGCAGCTTATTGCACAGGTTTTAGCTGGGTTTTCTTCCCCTGCCAGGGGCCTTGCAATGGTACTAAGTGGAGTACAAAGTAAATTTGTCCGCGCGTTATCAAAAATTAGGGATCAAAAATCCCAATAGAATCCGTCCCCATATAAAGGGATAAAAACCAGGAGGTGATTCATTTATGGCAGAAGAAAAAGAAGAAACCAAAAAAGCCACTCAGAAAGAGCCGGAAAAGAAAGCCGAAGAATCACCGCGAAAAGATGCGGTAAACCTTTCGGATAATTCTAAAAAAGTTATGGAAATTGTAGAAAAGATGACAGTTCTAGAGCTTTCTGATCTAGTAAAAGCATTAGAAGAAAAATTTGGAGTTTCAGCAGCAGCACCAATAATGATGGCCACAGAAAACGGAGCAGCTGCAGAAGCAGCACCCGAAGAAGAAAAATCAGAATATGATGTTGTTCTTAAATCTGGCGGAGATCAAAAGCTCGCAGTTATAAAAGCAGTAAGAGAACTGGATCAGACACTTGGATTAGTTGACGCAAAAAATCTTGTAGAAAAAGGCGATGCTGTTATTTTATCAAAAGCCAAAAAGATAGACGCCGAAGAAGCAAGAAAGAAACTTGAAGCGGTAGGAGCTGCTGTTGAATTAAAGTAGATTTTTATAAAACTGTTTCACAGATTGCTTCCTGTAATACACTAACATATGTCGTTGATTAATAATCTCGTTTGTTAACCTGTGACGGACAAGACATGGATATATTGTGGTGTTAAGTATGCGGTAAGACGTAGCTGGTATTAAAATTTTCATTTGTAATCACATCCCATGCTGAGTTTGGATAGCCGTCAATCCAAGCCTTGGGTGGCTTTTTAGCTTTATTTTTACGCCACTTAAATTCATAAGCCCATAATCCCCCGCCCTTCTCTTCTACTAAGTCAATTTCCTGTTGGTCGTATGTTCTCCAAAAATAGAGTGAAAGTTTATTCCCAATGAAATTTTCCTGCTTTTTTTTCTCTGCAATCATTAAATTTTCCCAAAGCGCCCCAACATCGCTGCGCATGTTTAATGGGTTTTGATTATTAATAAGGGCATTTCTGATACCTACGTCATAAAAATATATCTTTCTAAGTTTTCCTATTTCTTTTCTAAGGTTTCGGCTAAGAGGGTTAAGCCTAAATATAATGTAAACTTTTTCCAAAAGTTCAATATAATTTGATACCGTTTCTTTTGACACCCCAATAAGCTGCGCAATTTCAGAATAAGAGACTTCGCTTCCCACCTGAAGGGCTAGCGCACGCAGAAGGCTTCGAATAATTTCGGCGCTTTTTAAACCGCCAAATTTAAGCACATCTTTGTAAAGATAGTTGGTGGCTATATTGTTAATAATAGCCCTCTTGTCTTGCTCAGAAACCACGTCAACAACATTGGGGTAAGATCCGTAAATCATGATATTTTCGAGATTTCTTGTTAGCTCAAGCTCTCCGAAGGCATTGTAGAGCTCTACAAGTGATAAGGGATGAAGCCAGTATTCTAAAGACCTCCCAGTTAAGGGTTCCGAGATTTCATCTGACAACTCAAAAGACGAAGAGCCTGTTGCAATAAATTGCTGGTTTGGGTAGGTATCAATTAATAACTTTAACTTTAATCCAATGTTTTTTATTCTCTGCGCCTCATCTATGACAACAATTTCTCTGTCCCCTGCTATTGAGCGCAGTTTTGTTGATGTATCTGCTTCGTTTAGTCTGCTTTGTATATCCGCCTCATCACAGTTTAGATAAGTGCTGGTTTTTTTAGAAAGCTCACTTACTAATTTTTTTACTAAGGTGGTTTTGCCAACTTGCCTGGCTCCGTAGATTACAATCACCTTGCCTTTGAATAGCTGACCCTTAATTAACGGCTCTATAGTTCTTGGAATGTATATTTTGCCTAAATTCAGAGACTCCACTCTCTTAATTTAGGGTCAATTGGGAGAGTTGTCAATGGCTTCTGCTTTTTTTCTTTCTTTTAGATGGGAACTTTTTGTACACAACATGCAGTGGATAAAATTCAAAATAGTCGTTTTCGTCAAACCATGCGCATTTGAAGTGAATTAATCTTAGGCCTGTGAGTCTGGCGAGTGCAAGTCCGTATAGGGTTAGCTGGTCGACAGGTTTGGCTTTTTTGGCGCTTGGCTTATAATCCAAAATATGTATCTGACCGTTTCTGATTTGTAAAAGGTCTATGTGTCCTGTTATTTTTTCGTCTTCGGCTATTTTAATCGGTACATCAAAGCCCAAGGTGTTTTTGTAATGCCAGATGTCGTCGTAGTCAAGTATTACTGGTATTTCGCAGGCTATTGTAACCGAATCGTTTACCAGCATGAATTCTTGCAAGACTTCGTGCCTTAGTTTATTGTTTGCGACAGACTGAAGTATTAATCTCGTGTTTTCATTGGCAGTGTTTGTTTTTGGTGATATTTTTACCTGATCAAGGTTAAAGACATTTTTGTACTCTGAGGCTCTTTTAGTGCTTTCTTTAAACGCCTGGTGCGGGCATTCTGCAACTACAAGTTCTAAAAATTCTTGAATTGCTCTTAGTTTATAATGCTTGAAGTCTTCGTCTAGTATTAAGTCGGTTTTAGCTCTGTGGTATTTGAAGTTGTATATTTGTCCATGAAACATCTGGGTTTCTATAAAAACGTCATGTTTGTCATACTTTTTATTTACGAATTCTCTCATGCGTAAAAAGCTAAGGTGCTTGCGAAGGGATTTTGCCCAATTTGCAACATTCTGCGGGCTTATTTTTATGCCGTATTTTTGTGTTATTGTGTTTGCTGATTGGTCAAGTGAGTTTAGTCTGTTATAGGCGGTGACTGCGTCGAGTATGATTTTTAAGGGATAGGTTTTGCCTTTGGTATATGATGCGGTGAATTTTTTCTGGCATTTTTTGCAGTAATATATTTGGATTTGTTCGTATTTTTTTGATCTTATTCCTTTTTTTGTTATTTGTTTGCCCTGGCAATATGGGCAGACATCAGGAGTTTTTGTTTGGAGGGGGTTGGTTTCATTCATTTTTAGGGCTCGCAGAACCAAATTTTGGGCCGAATTTTTCGTCGGTTTTTTCCCATGCTCTTTTAAGGTTTAGGGTTTTTCTTTTTTGTATCTGATATTTGTTTATTAATTTTACGAGTTCTTGTTTGGTATCTTGGTGTGTGATCATTGCTATTAGAAAGTCGATTTTGGCGATTAGTATTGATGTGGTTCTCATTGCTGTTTCGAGTTTGATGTATGCGAGTTTTCTGTCGGTGTATCTGTCTCCGAATGCTTCGGCGATTGTTTTCGGGATGATTTTTGCTATTTGTTTTAGGATTTCGAGTTCTGGTTGTATGAGGTTTTTTTGCGGGAGGGTTTGTGGAAGGATGAGGAGGAATATCTGTGATGCGAGGTCGGTGGTTTGTTTATATATTTCTAAATCTCTGAAGCTTTTTATATGTCCGCGGACGCGGAATTTTTCGTATTCGAGGGTGCTTTTGGGTTTTTGGTTTGAGTTTGTTTTGTTATATGGGTTTGTCTCGCTTTGCCCAACGGCGGGGCTAGAGTCGAATGATTTTTTTGTATAATATTTGGTGTATGTCATTTTTATGTTGCGCGATGGTGGCTCTATTTAATCAATCATAGACCTTGGGGATTAACAGATAATTTACTGTTTATTAAAAAACGGCTTCAAAGATATTAAGCGGAGATTAAAAATTAATGAAGGCTTCGATTCTTTATGCTTGTATTCTAGTCTGAGACTGCTAAGAATTACTTCGTCCAATTTCATCTCTTAACAAGCTCAAAACCTCCTCTTTTAAAGATTTCCTAATAGCTGAAAACTTTGTATAGGGCAATATCATGTTAATGTCTTCGTTGATTATTGTTTCGGTAACTTTTTTTTCGATAAAGCTTATTAATTGGGTTAGGCAGTATCATTGTCTGTAAACCTCCTTTTTTATGTAATTTACTTTATCCCAATTGATTTGATCTTTGGCGTCAAAATAATAGCTGGGATTAAAGTAAAGCATATCAGCAACTGCCCTTTCTAGACTGGCTTCTTTATAATTGGGCTGTTCTATAATGCCAGCGCTTTGAAACAAAAGAGCTGGTTTTAGTTGTCGGCTTATAAATGAATGTCCGATAATTGAAAATTTCCTATTCTTGGATGAACAAAAGGTGAGATACGGAATATTTTGAAATATAATACCGCTTTTTGCCAGAACTGATTCGGTGCTCAGATAGCAGTATTCGTGGATGGCGGAGGTTCCAAGCTCAAGCGGGTTAATACTACTCGGCTCTACAGTGGAATAAAATCCACGGTATATCTGAATTAAGTAGCCTTTCTTTAAATAACGATTGATTGTTGAATACAAAGTGCTTTTATTGTTTATATGCCACAATAATTCAAGATCTTTGGTATGAAACAGTTTTTGAGGCTGTTTAAGCAAGACGCCGAGTCTGTTTATACTTTGCATATATGCGTAGTATAACACAACCGGCTTTTCGCTTTTTGACAACAAAGCTATGGATTCTATTGGTCTCAAATGTTTGACGGGGAATATAAGACTGCACAAGCTGTTTGCCAAAAGCACGCAAATTCTGTCAAAAAGCCTATAGATACGGTTAAATCAATGCAAAAGGCAGGATTTTGGCTTGTTAACAACCTAAACGTGAAGTCTGACCCCGGATTTTATGAAGGAAAAGTCTCGTCTTTTGGTCAAAATATAGAGTACCATAAAAAGCCGGGACGCAGGATATTAAAGCCTTTCGGTGTTTTTAATTAATAACCCACCAGTTGACTTCTAGATCTTTTTCTTGTGGTTCAGAGAGGGTTATGGTGAATGAGTTTTCGGTTTGTGTGTTTTTTTGTGCTCCTATTGGTATGGGTTTTTCTGGGGTTACAAAGATTAGTGAGTTTGGTGTGAGGGCTATGGTTTCTATTGTTGTTGTTGTTTGTCCTTTTGAGATTTTGGTTTTGCCTGCTGATGCTGCGGATACAATCCCTTCTGAATCGGCTTGCTGGCTGGTGTCGGTATTTTCGTCTGATGGGTTTTGGGTTGTGATGTTGAGTTTGTTGGCTGTGATTTGTCCGTTTAGTTGTATATTTCCTTCTTTTGTTAGTACTATTTTGCCTGCGAAGATTTCGATGTTGTCTGCTCCTGGCTGATTTTGTAGTTGTAGTTTTGTGCCTATTGCGTTTATTGATTGTTCGGTGCTGTTTATTTCTATTAGTCCGGCTGTGATGTTTCCTGTTGTGGCAAGGTCTACTAGCGTTACTGATCCTAGTACGTTTAGGTTTTTGAAGATGGTAAGGTTTTTGTCTAGGTGGATGTTTAGCTCGTTTTCTTGTGTGAAGAGCTGGTTTTCTGGTTGTGCTGGCGTTTCAGGGTTATCGGTAGCTGAATTTTGGTATATCTGTTCGAGTAGGTTGATTTTTGTGGTTAGGAGTTCGTAGCCTGATGTGAGTTCGTTTAGTTGTTGTTGGGGTCCGCTGGGTAGTGCTGGTTCTAAAGTGTTGCTTTGGTTTTGGCTGGTATCGGTTGGCTGTGTATCTTGTGCGTCTTGCGTGGTTTGTGCATTTTCTAGTATTGCTATTCTTTGTTCAAGGTTTAGGATTGTGTCCTGGACTGTTGTGAGCTGGGTGTTAATGTCGGTTTCGGTGGTGATTATGTTTCCGTTTTCATCTAGTTTGATTGAGGATAGCGTTTGCTCGAGTGTGAGAAGTTTTTCTTCTGCGGTTTTGTTTTGTGTTCCTATTGCTGTTATTTCGATTTGCTGGGAATCTGTTACTGCTGATAATTCCTGAACAGCTTTTGTTAGAAGAATTGGGAGTCTGTCGTATTTGACTCCTCTTATTGTTGTGCCGTCTTTTTCGTATGTCACGAGTTCTGGGGCGATCTGGTAAACTTCTTCGGCTATTAGTCCGAAGTCGTGCATACCTGGGGTTAGTGTGTTATCTTTCCAGTCAAAGCTTACTGGCCGAAGTTTGTTCACAATGCCGAGAATATCTTTGTTGCTGTAGTCGGATATGTTCGTTTTATATCTCTGGCTGGAGGAAACGGTGGTTAAAATGCCTCCTGATGACAGGACGGCGTCGGCGCCTCCTGCTGCAGTTAAATCGTCTATTTTTACCTGGCCGTTAACTTCTAACTTTGCCGAAGGCCCCGTCGTCCCGATGCCGACGTTGCCCGAACTATCTATTCTCATTCGTTCACTTCCCCCCGTTGATAAATTAAGCGCGTTAGCTCCACTTGACCACATTCCTGTATCCAAATCCCCATTAAAACTAATGCCAGGAGCTCCAACTGCTCCCAAACTAAAAGAACCGACTCCGTTGACTTCTAACTTTGAATTTGGGCTCGTCGTCCCGATGCCGACGTTGCCGCTTGCCTTGACAAATAACAACCCATCACCTATGGCTGAATATACATTAAGAACATTGCCGTTTGCATCACCCCAGTTATTTCCAGCAACTAAGGTTGCCATAGTCCTTGTTCGCCCAGCAATATCAGTGAAAGTATTACCCAACGATGTTGACCCATAAAAATAACCTGCCATAGCATCGGCTGCACCAGATCCAATATTGCTATGTAATTTTGCTCCAGGACTCGTCGTCCCGATGCCGACGTTGCCCGAACTATCTATTCTCATTCGTTCACTTCCCCCCGTTGATAAATTAAGCGCGTTAGCTCCACTTGACCACATTCCTGTATCCAAATCCCCATTAAAACTAATGCCAGGAGCTCCAACTGCTCCCAAACTAAAAGAACCGACTCCGTTGACTTCTAACTTTGAATTTGGGCTCGTCGTCCCGATGCCGACGTTGCCGCTTGCCTTGACAAATAACAACCCATCACCTATGGCTGAATATACATTAAGAACATTGCCGTTTGCATCACCCCAGTTATTTCCAGCAACTAAGGTTGCCATAGTCCTTGTTCGCCCAGCAATATCAGTGAAAGTATTACCCAACGATGTTGACCCATAAAAATAACCTGCCATAGCATCGGCTGCACCAGATCCAATATTGCTATGTAATTTTGCTCCAGGACTCGTCGTCCCGATGCCGACGTTGCCCGAACTATCTATTCTCAACCGCTCACTTCCCCCCGTTGATAAATTAAGCGCGTTAGCTCCACTTGACCACATTCCTGTATCCAAATCCCCATTAAAACTAATGCCAGGAGCTCCTACTGCACCCAAACTAAATGAGCCTACTCCGTTGACTTCTAACTTTGAATTTGGACTCGTCGTCCCGATGCCGACGTTGCCAGAATTATCTATCGTGACTCGTCTCAAATTATTTGTATATAGTTGTAAATTTGCATTTGCGCTTGTCCCCAAATGGACATTATTACTACTGTCCAAACTGGCAAAGTTGACAAAGGTTGATGCATTTCTAAAAAGATACCCATAATGAGAACTGAGATTATCAGAAGCCGCTGTCCCAGAATATACTGACAAATCCCCTGGGTTAGCTGCTGATCCAATTGAAAGCTTGTCACTCGGTCCCGTCGTCCCGATGCCGACGTTGCCCGCATTATCTATTCTCAATCGTTCACTTCCACCCGTTGATAAATTAAGCGCGTT
>MEVH01000007.1:35220-41090 GCA_001772665.1 candidate division WWE3 bacterium RIFCSPLOWO2_01_FULL_39_13 | reverse complement strand
TGATAAATTAAGCGCGTTAGCACCACTTGACCACATACCTGTATCCAAATCCCCATTAAAACTAATTCCAGGAGCTCCTACTGCACCCAAACTAAATGAGCCTACTCCGTTGACTTCTAACTTTGAATTTGGACTCGTCGTCCCGATGCCGACGTTGCCGCCGATAATACCCATCCTCCCGTTACTCAAAAATAGCTGGGATTGTGTTTGGAAACTAAACGTGTCAATGCCATTCTCTTGCAGAGATAAGATGCTTTGCCTGTTACCAATATCATAAATGTCAACAGTGTTTAAGTTGCCACCGGCATTATATCCTCCCCACATATAAATCTTACCGTTGTAAATGCTAGCGATATGACCAGTTCGCCCAGTACCTCCAGCTGTGCCTGTAAACCAGGAGCTACTAGCAATATCATAAATATCAACGGTGTTTAAGTGAGAAGGATTGTTCCCTCCCCACATATAAATCTTGCCGTTGTAAAGGGTGGCGGTAGGACGGACTCTTGCCGTACCTCCAGCTGTGCCTGTAGACCAAGAGTTATTAGTAATATCGTAAATGTCAACAGTGGTTGAGTAACCACCATTATATCCGCTCCACATATAAATCTTGCCGTTGTAAAGCGTACCTACGGGGTAACGTCTTGCAGTACCTCCAGCTGTGCCTGTAGACCAGGAGTTACTAGCAATATCATAAATATCAACGGTGTTTAAGTTGCCACTGAGATTATATCCTCCCCACATATAAATCTTGCCGTTGTAAAGGGTACCGGTGTGAATGTACCTTGCAGTGCCTCCAGCTGTGCCTGTAGACCATGAGTTACTCGCAATGTCGTAAATGTCAACAGTATTTAGGAGAGTTTCATAAGAACCAATATATCCTCCCCACATATAAATCTTACCGTTATAAAGTGTGGCGGTATGACCAGTTCGCCCAGTACCCCCAGCTGTACCTGTAGACCATGAGTTACTCGCAATGTCGTAAATGTCAAGGGTATTTAAGTAACTGCCATTATATCCTCCCCACATATAAATCTTACCGTTATAAAGCGTACCTGTAGGATAATCTCTTACAGTACCTCCAGCTGTGCCTGTAGACCATGAAGCGGTAACATTTGCCCCCAGATTTTTATTAACATTTATGACATCATTTCCATTAGTGATGTTGCTTATCCCTCCATTCATGTAGAAATTACTGTTGGTTCTTATTGCTCCTGCCACATCCAATTTAACTCCCGGCTCCGTCGTCCCGATGCCGACGTTGCCGGCATTATCTATTCTCAACCGTTCACTTCCCCCCGTTGATAAATTAAGCGCGTTAGCACCACTTGACCACATTCCTGTATCCAAATCCCCATTAAAACTAATCCCAGGAGCTCCTACTGCTCCCAAACTAAAAGAACCGACTCCGTTGACTTCTAACTTTGAATTTGGACTCGTCGTCCCGATGCCGACGTTGCCTTGTATTATCATATTCCCATCTGTGACTGCTGTTGTGTCATAGCCACTGCCTACTGCCAGACCTCCAGACACGGAAAGCTTTGCCCCTGGGGACACTTCCCCGATGCCGACGTTGCCATTGTTTAAAATTCTGACTCGTTCCGTGTTAGCAGTACGAAATGCTAAAAAACCACCACTCCCAGCATTAAAATTAAATTCTCCTGAATTTGCATTCCATCCAATACCATAGTTGTTATTTGCTCCGCCTTCATAAATACGGAATAAACTTGCATCAGTCGCATCTGTAATTTGAGATGTTCCCAATGATAATCTTGACCCAGGTCCCGTCGTCCCGATGCCGACGTTGCCGTTATTGTCTATTACCAAATTGCTGCTTGATAATCCACTCGTTAATCCTAAAAATACTTTGCTATCCTTTGCTCCTACATATCCCGTTGTATCATCGTCCGATATTAATATTTGAGCTAGATCATCTGATGATAGAAATCTCGATACACTATCTACTGTCCCCGATGTGATATCCAACCTGTAACTTGGTCCCGTTGTCCCGATGCCGATGTTGCCGTTCGTTATCGTCATTGACTCTGTCCCACCTGCTACTAACCCCAGTTTGTCTGCGGCAGTATTGTATAGTCCTGTGTTGGTATCACCGGTAAAGGTTAATGACGGCGTCCCTACTGCCCCAGCCGGCAAGAGAGCATACCCTGAAGAATTAACACCAAACAGATCACCAGAACCAACTGTTAGAAGATACGCCGGTGAGGCGTCCCCGATGCCGACGTTGCCAGCTATTAGTGTCCCACTATAATCTCCTATAGTCCCATTTCCTATACCAATCTTACCAGCGGCTAATCGCGAAAGCCCAGAATCTTTAGTTAAAGAGGCATTGTCATTTTGTGACCACGCTATTTGCGCATCCGATGCAATTCCTAGAGTTTTTGAGGACCCATAAAATAGGGAGGCAGAAGCACCGGCCTGGATAGTGGGTGCATAAATAAGACCGCTGGCATAGATTGAACCGGAAACATCCAAAGCAGTTGTTGGAGTTTTTCCAATTCCTACTTGTCCGGAACTATCCACATATAACCCAACCGTGCCGGAGGAGCCTCTTAATTGGACTGTACCATTAACATCTAACAAGCTACCCGGGCCCGTCGTCCCGATGCCGACGTTGCCTTGAATTGCTAAATCCGTCCCCGCACTCACCGGACTTTGCACCCAAGCATCGGTAGAACCAAACAAGCCAGCTCCTTTGACACTTAATTTTTGTCCCGGTGAAACCGTCCCGATGCCGACGTTGCCCGAACTATCTATTCTCATTCGTTCACTTCCCCCCGTTGATAAATTAAGCGCGTTAGCACCACTTGACCACATTCCTGTATCCAAATCCCCATTAAAACTTATTCCCGGAGCTCCAACTGCTCCCAAACTAAAAGAACCGACTCCGTTGACTTCTAACTTCGAATTTGGAGCCGTCGTCCCGATGCCGACGTTGCCAGCTATTGATGAATTACCTGTACCCGATACAATCAAATTACCGGCAAGCGTCGTGGCAGAAGTATTGACTGTCATTTGAGTAGTAAAAGTTCTTGTGTTCCCTACCGTAGTTGCAGGAGAGGTTTGAACAATAAAACCATTAGCTCCAAATAACTGACGGATAGAAGCATAATTACCAATTGAAAGACCACTCTGATCGGTATGGCTCACGAGATAAGGGCCAATTGTCCCATCGCCCCCAAAGGCCAAAGATTGGTCAGTTGCCCACATGTAACGGATCTGATCGTTTGTGCTGAGGTTTCGCACTTCTAATTTTGCCCCCGGACTCGTCGTCCCGATGCCGACGTTGCCCGCATTTGTTACTACCAAACCTGTTCCTGTACTGCCACTGATATTTGCCGCAAAGCTCGTGTTGAGAGCATCCGCTCCCACGATCCCCAGACGAGCCAAAGGCGAAGTCGTCCCGATGCCGACATTGCCGTTCTCTTGTACTCGAAACAATTCTGTCCCCCCCGAGACACCACTTCTATCCTTAGCAATACTAAAGACAAGAGCATCAGAGTATGCACTTGTGGAATCTAAGTTTATGAAGAATGAGGCTGGACTATTGATAACTGCGTTTGCCGCAGTGCTACCAAAAGTCAAAGTTGTAGGATTAGAGCCAAGAAATTTCACATCACCTGCAACTTCTAACTTTGCGCTAGGGTTGGTAGTTCCAATACCAACGTTTCCACCGTTCAAATAAGAAACTCCAGATGTCAATAAACTAATTTTAGCGGTCTCACTACTATCGTTAAGCGTAAAGATTCCATTGTCAGCGGAATTTGAAAGTAACATAAGAACACGATTTGAATTACTTGAATTACGAATGGTAAAAGCGGTGGTTGTATTAGGAGAAGAAATATCCAACTTCGCCCCCGGCCCCGTCGTCCCGATGCCGACGTTGCCCGAACTATCAATCCTCATCCTTTCCGTTAATGTCCCATTTAATTTAGACCAAAGAGATAAATAAGAGTCAATATTAGACGCATCGCCTGCTTGTTCAATTACAGCCCTTACTTGACCTATTGATTGTTGATTACCACCAGTATCGTAAGCACCTAAATTGATGTTTGCCCCAGTCCCAATAGTGCTATTTGGATTCTCAAGAAGTAAGGCAGTAATAACAGCCCCAGCAGAACTCCTAACTACATGAAGAGGAGTCACAGGGTTCGTCGTCCCGATGCCGACGTTGCCATTGTCTAAAACAGCAAACCTTTGCGTCCCTGCTGAATCAGTGGTAAGAAGAGACAAACCAGTGGTGGTGCCTGCTCCTTGAATTTGCAACTTTGCCCCTGGAGACACTGTCCCGATGCCGACGTTGCCGCTGATTATCATATTCCCAGCGCCAGCGTCTGTCCCAACATAACTATTCCCCAAAGACAGACCGCCAGCGGCACTTAACCTCATTCTTTCCGTTGGCGAATAAGTACCATCTGCTGTTGTAGAAAAGTACAAATAACCGGGCATATCATCAACTCCTGGGGTTGCTGCTATCTTTGAACCTATGTAAGCCGAGTTGAGCCAATTTACCCCATCATAACCACCAAAAATTATCATACCTGCTCCGTCACCTGACTGAATAATTGTCGGAGAAGCGATAGTTCCACGCGCTTTGTAAAAATCAATATGAGGGTCATATCCTGTGCTGTTTGCCGCCCATCGAAAAGTGATTGCATTAGCACCGCTTGTCCCATCGCCCGAAAGATGTAACTTCGTCGCAGGCCCCGTCGTCCCGATGCCGACGTTGCCGTTATTATCTATTCTCAATCGTTCACTTCCCCCCGTTGATAAATTAAGCGCGTTAGCACCACTTGACCACATTCCTGTATCTAAATCCCCATTAAAACTAATTCCAGGAGCTCCTACTGCTCCCAGACTAAATGAGCCTACTCCGTTGACTTCTAACTTTGAATTTGGCCCCGTCGTCCCGATGCCGACGTTGCCCGCATTATCTATCACCATTTTCGACTGATTGTTAGTAAAGAAGTTAATGAAGTTGTAACCTGCAAGAGCAAGTCCTGGATTACCCATGACAGAATCGGCATACACCGAAGCACCATATGATTCTAAAGTATCTCCATCGTATGAAAATGTGCTGCCCTGCCCGACTAAGCCCAATCTTCCCCTTGACCCAGTTGCATTGTCTGAATACAAAGCTCCTGTACCAACCCAAAAGTTCCCGTTAGGAACCTCCAAAGTAGAAGGGTCACCATTGCTGTCATAGGCGCGAATATACCTTCCAGTTGACCCGCCGAATGTTATTGAACCTTGCCCAGAAGTCTTTACCTGTAAAGTATCAATTGGACTCGTCGTCCCGATGCCGACGTTGCCGCTCGTTATCGTCATTGACTCTGTCCCGCCTGCCACTAAACCTAACTTATCAGCGGCCGTATTGTATAATCCGGTGTTGGTATCACCGGTAAAGGTTAATGACGGCGTCCCCACCGCCCCAGCCGGCAAGAGAGCATACCCTGAAGAATTAACACCAAACAAATCTCCGCTGCCTACCGTCAGCAAATATGCCGGTGAAACATCCCCGATGCCGACGTTGCCTTGAATTATCATATTTCCAGAACCCGGATCCGTGTTGTAGTAGCTAGACCCAAGGGACAATCCTCCTGTTGCACCAAGTGCCAGTCGATAAGTATTGCTCGTCATGAAATTGATTGGATCCGCAGTAGATGTGCGAATATATAGCTCATTTTCGCCGGGTTGCCCAACCCCAAAATCTGCTGTAGCTGCTGCACCGGCAAGGCTTATGACAGCACGACCATTAGGTGCCTGTAGGCCAAGCGTAGACCATCCTGAACCAGAATAGAGATGTAGTTGATTCGTCGGCCCCGTCGTCCCGATGCCGACGTTGCCCGAACTAT